>JAAZGC010000299.1 GCA_012511425.1 Clostridiales bacterium
AAAGCTTCCTCTCCGCCCTGTTCGAGGATAAGCGCTTCGATATCCGCATCAATGGCTTCTTTTTCTTCGGCGCTGAGAGAGACGCCGTATTTTTTTGCCAGCTTTTCAAGCGCCCGGCTGTTTTTTAAAGCCTGCTCGACAAGCGTCTCAATCTCGGTTATTTCCGTCGGATTCTCGCCCCAGAATCCCTCGTCGCCGCCGTCCGCATCCCGCTTGTAGTTCAGATAAAAATATCGGTATTCATCGAGCTTTACGGCTTTTCCGCCTACTTTCGCAACCGTCGGATTGTTCTCATCCGAACAGGAAGCGAGCGGAATCAGCATAAGTAATGCCAGCGCCGCAGCCCACAGCTTAAATATAATATTTCTCATTTCATCATCCGTTATATGATATATTCGTGGTATTATTATATCACTTTGCAAAGATAAATTCAAGCAGAAAAAGCTTAATAAAGTTGAATACCGGATTCTGTTGATATCTTCGTCATTTATCCGCAGGTTCCGAAAAGCGTCGCGGACAGCAAGAGGTTTGGGGAAGGAAAATCGCCTTTCCAAAGGCGATCGTCCTTCCCCGATAACAGCTATTCAATTATCAGTATTTTCCTTCGGAATCGATTGCCTCGCCAGTGACCGCTCTGTTGCAGTCGGCGGCGACTTTTTCGACCCAGTCGCGCAGACAGTAGAACTCGCCTTCGCCGTTGATCGTATAGAAGCAGCGGCGGGTGGAGTATGGATAGAATTTGTATTCGGTTACAACACCGGCGTCGGTCGTAATTATCATGGTAAGATATAGGTCGTCGGTGCTTTCGTTTTCGGTATAGTCTTCCATTTCGAGGGAAAGCATGACTTTGTAGAACTGCCGGAAGTTCTGGAGCATATCGGCATCAAAGGTCTTGCCGGTCGACTGCGGGGTAATCTGAATAGTCGTCCCCTCACCTTCAAGGAAGAAGGTTTCGTTTGCGTCCTTTGATATGATCTCGATTTTCGAGACGTCGTTGATGTTCTTCTGGAAGATCGGCCGGTCGACGAATTTGATCAGATCCCAGTTGAGGAAGTTCACGGTATCCGGGCTTACCGTCGCTATCAGGTTGAAGAGCATCGAATAAGCGTAATAGGTGCCGTCTTCCTGCGGTTCGGAGAACATGATGTAGTTGTCGACGCCGGAGTAATTGTAGTGAACCAGATACGCCGGATTTTCCGGGTCGATGCCGTATTTGAGCAGCGTTTCGTCGGGCATCGTATCTCCGGTGTTGCCAAGCTCAACAACCCTTGTCCCGACGAAGTTGGCGAACTTCTGCAGAACGGCGTCATAGTTGGTGCTTGACGGGGTGTAGTCGGTCGGATAGAGCATCTTGTAGACGCCGTATCCGGTCTTCGCCTGCTGCTTTACTTCTTCGTCGTCGAGATAGGTTATCCAGACAAAAGGCTCTCCGTGGCGGTAGATGTAGAAGTCCTTGGTCTGGAAGTAGTTGGTCGAGCTGATCGGATAGCTGAGAATCGGAGTTATTATGTCGCGGACGTCGGCAAGCAGCGTTGCCGCGAGCGATCCTTCGAGGACATAAACCGCATTGCGGTCGCCGTATTTGACGTAATATCCGGCGCCGGTCGGGATCATGTCGCCGATGTAGACCTTGTGGGAGTTGCCGTCGACCTTGGTAATCACGTACCAGGCGGGATCGTCGGAATCGGCAAGGCCGTATATCGACATATCCGAACAGTCCTCGGTGACGCGGGTCATCGAGAGGGTGTATCCGGAGCTGACGACAAGCGAGGAAAGGGCGGTCATCGAATAAGGCGCGCCCTCGTTCCCTTCAAGGTAGAACTGGTCGTCATCGCCGCGGTACATCGTGTAGCTGCCGTGTTCGTTGTGCACCTCGATCGACTGAATGTCAGCCTTTTCGATGTGCTCCATCAGCAGGATGCGGTTGTTGGTGCCGAGCACTTCGCCGGGAAGGAGATTCGGAATCTCCTCGTTCTTGCTGTCGTCGACTTTGAGCATCGGGGCGAGAACGGCGAAATACAGCACCAGCAGCACAGCCGCAGCGGCGGCTATGATAATAATAAGTTTTTGTCTTTTTTTAATCATTGGCTTATCGGACCGCACACCGCCACGATTTTTTTAAAAGCGGGGCGGCTGTGCGGCATTTTTCCTTTATCTGTCCGGTGTTTATGCGTGACGCCGTTTTGCCCAAACGCCGATTCCGACGGCGCTGACTATGACGGGCATAACGAAGGTGAAGATGACGGTCCATCTGGTCGCTTCGGCGGTGGTGAGGTCGAGGGAATTGTCTTCAAATAGTTTGAAGTCAAGCTCAAGCGGGACTTTGTCCTTGCCGAGCGCCTTCATCGCCGAGTACATTATGTCGCGGTTGCCGTAGGTGTTTGAGTTGATATAGGCGTCGGAGCCGAACTGCGAGGTTCCGCCGACCATAACGTAGGTGAACATTTCGTCGTTAAGTATATATTGCAGCTCGGACGAAAGCACCAGTGTGTTGAACGGACCTTTGCCGATTTCCTGCCCGTCGGAAGTGGAATACGCCGTCGCCTGATCGGTCGTGGTGAGTATCGTTGACACGCGGCGGGAATTGTGCGCTTCTTCCTTTTCCCAAAGCAGGTTTATAGGCTGGCAGTCGCGCATTATTGTCTTCGGCTGGGATTCGAGATCGCGGATATTTTTGTGGAGCGACGCGCCGAGTCCTTCGGTGGGATAAACCGAAACAAGGGCGGTGCCGTCGGTCGAAACCGAGTTGGAATAGTCGCGGATGACGGCTTTACCGAAGGTTATGCCCCATTCGGAGAGATATTCCTCAAGCTCGGGAAGTTCCTGAGTCTCCGGGTTTACAAAGACCATCAGCGAGCCGCGGTCGTCGACGAATCTGTCGAGCTTGGCTATCTCGTTGACGTCGTCCTTATAGCCGCCGAAGTCGTAAAGCGGGCCGTTTATGATGACTATCTTTGCGGCGGGGTCGATGTCCTCTTTTACGAGGTCGATCGTTCGGGTGTCAAATCCGGCTTCTTCAAAGAGCGCCCAGAGAGCAGTCTTCTCTACGGTTTCCGAATGTCCGGTGGTGAAGTAAGCTATCGGGTGTTCGCCCTCCATCTGGAGGATGGCGGAGACTATCTTGTATTCGCCGTTGTATGCGAACACCGAGTTGTCCGACTGCGCAAAGGTGTAGAATGCTTCGATTGCAAATACCCGGAAGTCGGAGCCGTTGGTTATGATTACGCTGGTTGTCTTTATCGTCGAAGCTTCGGTGGTTTTGTACGGCTTGAAGGAGCCGGGATCGGTGATGATGTCGATATATGAAACATCGATCCAGTCGTATCTGTTCTGAAGGTTCAGCGCGGTCGTATAAACGATCTTCTGATATACATTCTCTTCGAGCTTGTCGAAGGGGGTGCAGAAGATTATGCTTATTTTGGTGTCTTTGACATCGTCCATGAAGCTGATCATGCCTTCCGAAAGCTCATAAAGCTTGGTGGCGGTCATGTCGGCGTACCAGCGGTATTTTGCGGCGAACGCCGTGAAGATGACGTTTACGACAATTATAAGCGCAATCACGACAACGGTAAGCGCCGCGGCGGCAGAGCCGTATTTGAAGCGGCGGGTTTGAAGAAAACTTTGTTTATTTTTATTTCTGCTCATTATAAATTACCTCGCAAACTTATCATTCCCAGCGGCGTCGCTCATAGACGCGCACCGTAAGAAAGAGGAAAACAAACATTATCGAGGCGTAATAGAGCAGCGACGTGAAATCAAATACGCCGTACGTGAAATTGCCGAAGCGGCTGTATATCGAGATCCAGTTCAGCACGGTGCGTATCCAGGTGATGTCGATATAGCTGTTGAAGAAGTTGACGCAGAGCATAAGCAGCAGTATCGCAACAGTGCCGACCGCCGCGGTTATCTGATTCTCGGTAAGCGAGGATACGAAGATGCCTATCGCAACGAAGGCTCCGCCCAAAAGCAGTATGCCGACGGCGTATCCGAAAAGGACGCCGGGCTGCGGTTTGCCGTATTTGAACAGGACGTAATAGTTGAAAAGGGAAAGGATGAAGGTGGATGCGAACATTGTGTATGCCGCAAGGAATTTCGCCGCAACCATCGAGTTTATCGAGATCGGAGCGGTCATCAGAAGTTCTTCCGTCCGCATCTTCCGCTCGTCGGCGAAAACGCGCATGGTGAGCAGCGGAACGAGGATAGAGAAGATGAACATCAGAACGGTAAAATAGACATTGACCTGAGCGTCGCTGCCGGTTGATCCGGGCTGAACGGTGAACATCGAAAAGGTAAATCCGGAAACTGCAAGATAAACCGCAATATATACATATCCGACGGGAGTGATGAAATACTGCCGCATTTCCTTTTTAAAAATTGCCAGCATTGTCTGTCACATCCTTTCGTTTGCGCCGGCAGAAGCTCCGCGCCGGGAAGTTGTTTTCTGATTCCTGTCGACAAGAGAGATGAAGATTTCCTCAAGATTCACGCCGATGGCTTCAACGCCGATAAGCGGCCAGTTTCTGGCGGCAGTCAGAGCGAAAACGCCCCTGCGGACATCGGCGCCTGCCGCGCTTTCTACGATATAAGTCGTCGAATCGACATCGGCGGAGGGCAGCGACTCGACATAGGAAACGCCTTCAACGCCCCTGAGCGCCGCAAAGACTTCTTTTTCGGGACCGCAGACGGTGAAGCTGAATCTGCGCTTGCCTTCGGCGACCCGGGTGATCTCGTCGGCGCGCTCGTCGGCGACTATCCGCCCTTTGTTTATGATAACGATTCTGTCGGCGACGGCCTGAACTTCGCTCAGAACGTGGGAGCTGAAAATTACCGTATGTTCGCGGCCGAGGACGCGGACGAGGTTGCGGATTTCGATTATCTGCTGAGGGTCGAGACCGGCGGTAGGCTCGTCGAGGATTATCGTCTTCGGGTTTGCGACAAGCGCCTGCGCTATGCCGACGCGCTGTTTGTAACCTTTGGAAAGGTTGCCGATGACCCGTTTGTATACATCGGAGATGCGGGTGACTTCGGTAATCTCCTCAAGATGCTTCGCGCGGTTGAAGGTGCATTTTCTCAGCTCGTATATGAAATTGAGATATTCCTCCACCGTCATATCGGGATAAAGCGGGGGGATTTCGGGAAGAAAGCCGATCTGCCTGCGGGCGCTTATAGGGTCGTCCAAAATGTCGAATCCGTCTACCGTGACAGTTCCGGACGTCGCGGACAGATAGCCCGTGATAATGTTTAATGTCGTCGTTTTTCCGGCGCCGTTCGGCCCTAAAAACCCGACGATTTCGTTATCGCCCGCGGTGAAGCCGACATCCATTAAGACCGGCTTGTCTCCGAACCGCTTGACGATATTTTTGACTTCGATCATCTATGAGGTTCTCCAATCTGAAAATATGGGTATGCGTTGTTGAATACGTAAAATTAATTTATTGCAAGCATTGCAAGCTGTGCCGCGGGGGATATGGCGTTATACATCGAAACCGCCCTGCCTTCCCGCCTGTATGAGCGGAAGCGCAGATCAGATATCGTGTCAAGCCCGCAGTCGAAGATTTCGGCCGCTCCCGCTTCTTTCAAAAGATATATGTTGATTCCGGGGACATCGGCGCGAAGAACGCCGTTTTCATCCTCCCGGACGAATCGGCGGCATATCTTCTCTCCGAGGGCTTTTGCAGCCGCGGCTCGAAAATCGTCCCGAACTTCGTATGACTCAAACCGCGCCGCAGCGCCTATCGCAATCTTTATCCCGCCGGGCTCCGCGCCGAGCTTTATAAGCTCCCGGAACACCTTCGGAGCGATTCCCCGCATGGTTCCCCGCCAGCCGGCATGAACCGCGGCGCAGATTCCGGCGTCGGAAGCTTCCATCAGCAGCGGCACACAGTCGGCGGTCTTGGCGGCAATTACTGCTTTCGGGTCAGACGTTATAAGCGCGTCGCAGCCTTCGAAAACCCGCCCGTTGTCGGCTTCTTCGGCAAAGGCGATAACATCGCCGTGCACCTGCTTCATCGTCGCCGAAGCGCCGATATTAATTCCGCCGGACGCCGTTCCGAAGCAGTGAGGGAAGGAAAGTCTGTCGCAGCGGTAAAATAGTCCTTCGCCGATTTCGAAAAAGGAAAAATCCATCGGTTATCAGGTTATTTGCGGCGCTGCTTTGAAAGCCAGCTTATAAGATCGGTGCGCTCGTAGGCGTAGTCCCAGCTGTTGTGATCGACGTTATGAAGAAGGACAAGCTCGCAGTCTTTGTTTCCTGCCGCATGAATCCGGTCGCACATCTCGAGCGATCCGGAAACCGGAACGACGGAGTCGGCATCGCCGTGATAAATCCGAAGCGGTATATCTTTCAGCCGATCGGCGATCCAGGGAATACCTCCGCCGC
>JAAZGC010000300.1 GCA_012511425.1 Clostridiales bacterium
AGATCCGACCAGCCGCCGATGCCGATGATATTCAGCGAGGAGCTGGTCATTTCGGCGGAGCGGGAGGTGTCGATGTATTTGAAAACGTTGTATATCGCCTTGCGCTCGACCGGCTCGACAAAGCCGTCGCCGTTGGTGTCGGCGGAGCTCCAGAGTCCGCGGCGGCTTTCGGCGCCGTCGACGTGGTCGGAGTAGATTATCGCTTCGATCGTATCCGAGAAAAGCGCCTGGTAATAGGCGTAGGCGTAGCTTGCCGCCTGGTTCGCCGTGGTGTCGCCGGTTTCGGCGGCGGATGTCATGACGCCGTCATATCCCGCCGTTTCGGCGCCCGCGACGCTGAAATCATGAATAAGCACGCTGCGCGGCGAGCCGTTGTACAAAAACTGCTCGGTCGAGAGGAAGAGCGTCATCACGTCGATGTTCTTCATCGTGACGAAGGGGCTGTTTGCGTCGGTGGTTGCGTAATCGTCGAGCCATATCGAGGAAGACTGCCTGTCCGACGGGGAGGCGCAGAGCGCCAGCCGCCAGGGGATATCCCCCGACCACTTCACCTTGTCGGCGAATTTAATCAGAAATGTCTTCGAGTCGTAGTCGACCTGGCTGTCGGGATCGCGGTTCATGTCGGAACTCAGGACGTTGAAGTTGTTGTCGAGGGGGAGATAAACGCGGGCGTTTGAGTAAACCGTCCTGACGGCGGTGTCCGCCATGCGGAAGGCGACTATATAATAGTTGAGGAAGGAGTCCATATTCATCGGACCCATGTAGTGGTAGTTGCGGTTGGAGTTGACGTTGAAGCCCCAGATATAGCTGCCGCAGAAGCCGTGGGTGCCCTCGGGATCGGTGTAGCGGTCGCAGAGGAAGGAAAGCAGCCCCTGCGTCATCGTAACGGCGCGTTCGTCGCCGACGTTAAGCGCGCACATGACGGCGGAGGAGGGGGTGTCCGGGTAATAGAGGCAGTCGAGCGCCGAGCTCTGCCCTTCCTTTTTCGCCGTAAGGACGAAATCGAAGTAGACGTTGACTCCGGCGTCGGTCATAAGCCGAGTCTTCATGTCGAGGGCGTCGAGCGCCTTGCGGCTGACGTACCGGGTTTCGCCGGCGAATTCGTATGAATAGGTGTCGCCCGGCTCGGTCACGATGAAGTCGTTGATCGCGACGTCGATGACGGTATGGCTGATGCCGAGTTCAATGGCGTCGCTCCAGAGGGTGGTGCGGAGACCCTTTTTCATCTGATTTCCGGCGGAGATCACTTCCGGGAAGTCGTATTTGTATTTCGCCGCGACGGTCGGATTGTCGAAGTAGCGTGCGGGGGCGCAGACGGCAAAGCTTGCGCCGGTCTCGATTGCGGCGATGAATTTGGAATAGACGAGCTGAGGTTCCTTTGCAAGGTCGCATTTTACTTTGAACGAGAGCTTGTTCTCGACTTTGGCGGTGCCGACGGGGGTGTATTCGGCGAGCTTCGACGCCGAGCCGTAAGGAGCGACCGCGAAAAGGGAGACGGTTTCCCCTCTGTGCGCCGAGACGAAGTCGTCGGTAAACTGAACCTTGACTTCATATGAGGCGGCGTCTTCGGCGAACACCGCCGATACGATCTCGTCGGAGGTGATGTCAGCTGCGGCAAAAACGCCGACGCCGAAGGACGCGGCGGCAAAAAGGCAGAGCGCAAAAATGAGCGCCCGCGCCGCATATAAAGTTGACTTCTTCATATCGTTTTCTCCGTTACTCTCGTATAAATTACCTCGGCGATGGAAAATCGGGTTTATTTGGTGGGTCGGATTTTTGCCCACAGCGGGATAAATCCGGTTAAACAGGCTGTCGGTTCCTAAAGACAGCGCTTTTAAGCGGGGTCGTTGGCGGCTTTTACTATGACGGTAAAGTCCACCGGCTTCAGCGATGCGCCGCCGATAAGTCCGCCGTCGATGTCCGGCTCGTTCAGAAGATCGGCGCAGTTTGCGGCGTTCATCGAGCCGCCGTAAAGGATATGGACGCGGTCGGCGATGAAATTTCCGTAAATCCTGCCGACGATCGAGCGGATCTGCGCACAGACTTCCTGAGCCTGGGAGGTGGACGCATTGCGGCCGGTGCCTATCGCCCATACCGGCTCATAAGCAAAGACGACGTTTGCCATCTGCTCGGCGGATACGTTCTGGAGGGCGATTTTCGTCTGAAGTCCGACGACTTCTTCGGTGATGCCGGCGTCGCGGTCGGTAAGCGTTTCGCCGACGCAGATTATCGTCTGAAGTCCGGCGTCGAGGGCGGCGCGGGCGCGGAGGTTGACAGTCTCGTCGGTCTCGCCGAAATAGGTGCGGCGCTCCGAGTGGCCGACTATGACGCTTGTCGCGCCGATATCGAGCAGCATTTCGGCGGAGATTTCGCCGGTGAAGGAGCCCTTCGGTGCGGAGTGCACATTCTGCGCTCCGACTCTGATATTGGTGCCGCGGGTCTTCCCGACAGCCGTGCAGAGGTCGACAAAGGGAACGCAGACGACGATGTCGGCGCGGTCGACTTCGGATACCATCGGGATCAGTTCATCGAGTAATTCGACGCATTCGTGCGGCGTCTTGTTCATTTTCCAGTTGCCGACGACAAGCGGCTTGCGAAGACTTTTATTCATGGCGGTTAACTTAGCTCCGAGGTTTAAATTTATTGACGTTTTGAACAGCGCTTTGCGCCGTTCTGCGAATATTGCCTGCGGCAATATATCGCCGCCGGAAATTTTAGTTTTAAAAAGAAAATACTTGACAAATAATAACTTTTAAGTTATTATAATATATATACTGAAAGGGGGGCAAAAATGGATAATACAAATAATCCCGCCGTCGGCAGAGACGCTATGGAGTTTATCGATTCTCTTTTAACTCCGGAGGAGATTGCGGAAAGCAATCTCAGAGTCGCCGTTATCGGGGAAATCATCAAAGCGCGGCAGGAAAAGGGAGTAAGCCAGAAGAAGCTTGAAGAGCTGAGCGGGGTAAAGCAGCCGGTTATAGCCAGAATGGAAAAGGGAGTTACAAGCCCGCAGCTTGATACCGTTCTGAAAATATTGGCTCCGCTCGGAAAGACGCTCGCGGTAGTCCCGCTTGATGCCCGCCAAACGGAATAACGAATAAGCTCAGCCGAAAAGGTTGGGCTTTTCTCTTTTTCTTTATTAATGATCGGGAGAGCCGCATTTAAAACAAGCCCGGGGGAAATTATCCGGTTGTGAAATGACTTCCCCCGGACGATAATTGCTTTGCTGATTATTTATCCTGCAGGCAGGCGATGCCGGGGAGCTCAAGTCCTTCGAGGAATTCGAGGGAGGCGCCGCCGCCGGTCGAGATGTGGGTCATCTTGTCTGCGTAGCCGAGTTTTTCGACCGCCGCTGCGGAGTCGCCGCCGCCGATGATGGAAACCGCGCCCGACTCGGCAACCGCGTGAGCAACCGAAGAAGTGCCGCCGGCGAAGTTCGACCATTCGGAAACGCCCATCGGGCCGTTCCATACGACGGTTCCGGCGCCCTGGATTGTCTTCGCGTAGAGCTCCTGGGTCTTGTCGCCGATGTCGAGTCCCATCCAGCCGGCGGGGATGCTGTCCGAATAGATGCGCATGAAGACGGTGTCTTCTTTATATTCGCGGCCGATGATGTTGTCGACGGGGAGCAGCAGCGCGACCTTCTTTTCTTCGGCTTTTTTCATAATCTCGCGGGCGACGTCGAGCTTGTCTTCCTCGCAGAGGCTGTTGCCGGTGGAGCAGCCGCGGGCGCTGAAGAAAGTGTAGGCCATCGCGCCGCCGATTATCAGGGCGTCGACCTTGTCGAGCAGGTTGTTGATAACGCCGATCTTGTCGGAGACTTTGGCGCCGCCGAGGATTGCGACGAAGGGGCGCTTCGGCTCGGCGAGAGCTTCGCCCATGATGCCGATTTCTTTCTGAATCAGATAGCCGCATACGGCGGGGAGATAATCGGCGACGCCGGCGGTCGAGGAATGAGCGCGGTGAGCGGTGCCGAATGCGTCGTTTACATATATCTCGGCGAGGGAGGCGAGCTGCTTCGAGAATTCGGGGTCGTTCTTCTCTTCTTCTTTATGGAAGCGGACGTTTTCAATCAGCATTACGTCGCCTTCTTTGAGGGCGGCGGCTTTTGCGTGCGCGTCATCGCCGATGACGTCGGCTGCAAGCGGGACCGGTTTGCCGAGCAGCTCGGAGAGGCGGGCGGCGATCGGCGCCAATGTATATTTCGGGTTGAACTCGCCCTTCGGGCGGCCGAGGTGAGAGCAAAGGATGACCTTCGCTTTGTTATCGATAAGATACTCAATAGTCGGAAGCGCGGCAACGATGCGCTTGTCGTCGGTGATGGTCTGGCCGTCCATCGGAACGTTGAAATCGCAGCGGACGAGGACTTTCTTGCCGGAAACGGCGATGTCTTCAACGGTTTTTTTGTTGTAGTTCATACTCTGTAAAATTCCTTTTGTTTCTGTATGTTTTATTCAGCCAAGTACCCGGAAAAGCCGACGCTGCGGCATTTCGACGCGGGGAAGCCCGCTGCCGGATATTCATATTATATTTTACCACAATAGGGGTGATTTAGCAAGGGAATTGTGTAAATTTTAAATTTATTTTGTGTTATTCGGCAGCGAAAACGAGTTGTTTTACCGCGATTTTATGGAAAACCGGCTTGACATTGCCATCCAAAAGAAATATAATGTAATATAATGACAAAAACCAGGATTTTTTCGGAAAAGTTCAGTCGTTATTTATGTTTTCTATAATAAAATAATATCAAAACCGGATATTATCCGGGGGAGGCTTCTATGTCTTTATACCAGGGACGAGGCAACATATCGATGCAGGACGAGTATATGGATTTCATAAACTACGTCTTCGGCTTCAACGGCAGGGACAGTGATTTTTACAAGCTGCTGCCGAAACTTTACAAGCCCGAATACGACCCGGCGGCGCAGAGCTATGTCGCCGTTGAGGACGGACGCATCAAGGCGGCGGTCGGCGCTTTTGACGACGAGCTTATCATCGGCTCCGAGCGCTTTGCTCTGCGCGGGATCGGCAACGTCGCGGTGCATCCCTTCTGCCGCCGGCGCGGATATATGAACAATCTTATGAATATGGCCGTCAGAGAGATGATCGAAGACGGAGTCACCCTCTCCTTTTTGGGCGGACGCCGCCAGAGATACGGCTTTTTCGGCTATGAGCAGGGCTGCGCCGTCCATTCGGCCGCCGTCGACCGCGACAATTTCAGATATGTTTACGGCGGCGGGGCGGAAAACCGTCCGGTCAGATTGCGGCTGCGCGAGGAGAGGGTCGAAGCGAACGACAGCTATCGCCTGAGCTATATCAAAGAAAAAATCGACTCATGCCACGCGCGGTGCGTCCGCCCGGCAGAGAAGCTTTACGACATTCTCGTATCGTGGAGAGACTCGGCTTATGTCTTCCTCGACGACTGGGGACGGCTTCGCGGCTACGGCGTCGGCAGCGGCGGCGGTCTGAACGAACTCTGGCTCGACGACGACTCGCTCACTCCGGACGCCCTCTACGTGCATATCAGCGCAAGCGGCGAATACCGCGTCTCGCTCACCCTCCCGCCCGACAAAGCGGCTCAGCGCCGGGCGATTCACGATTTGATGAACGACATTTCGATTGAAAACGGCAAAATGCTGAACGTCTTCGCTTACGAGCGGCTGCTCCGCGCCTGTCTTAAATATTCGGAGGAATACCGCCGCCTCGGCGACTTCGATTTTGTAGCGCTTATACACGGTAGCGGCGGAGACGAGCGGCTGAGGATAGCCTGCTTCGGCGGGGAGACTTCCGTCGAAAAGACGGAAAAAGCGGCGGACGTCGAGCTGTCCGCCCTCCGCGCGGTGAGTTTCTTCTTCGGCGCGTCGTCGCCGGAACGCGACGGGATGGACGCGGCGGCGAGGGGTGCGTTCCCGCTGGCGCTGGGGGTGCATAATTGCGATGGCGTCTAAATTGAATACCGCCGGAGGCGGTATTCGAGAGTTTTGTGTCCCGCTCTGCGGGACACGCGAATATTTCCT
>JAAZGC010000037.1 GCA_012511425.1 Clostridiales bacterium
CAACTTCGGCGCATTTTCGGTGCAGTCGGCTGATCTTGCAAAAAACCTTTACGGATGTGAAAGCGTTCTGTTATTTGCTGCGACTGTCGGAGTCGGAATTGACCGGCTTATTTCTAAATACAGCAGGATTTCCCCGGCAAGGTCGGTAATAATTGATGCTTTAGGGGCAGAGCGCATAGAAGCGCTGTGCGATGCACTCTGCGAAGATTTTGCACTTGAGAATAAGGCGAAATTAAAACCGCGGTTCAGTCCGGGTTACGACGATCTGCCGCTTGAGGCGCAGAAGGATGTTTTTGCGGTGCTTGACTGTCCGCGGAAAATCGGGCTCAGCCTTAACGACAGCCTGCTTATGTCCCCGACAAAATCCGTTACGGCTTTTGCCGGTATTGTAAGAGAAGTTTAAATTAAACGGTAAATTTGTTTTTGCGGACGATGTTTCGCAATTTTATATACTTAAAAACGCAAGCGGATTGCGTTTGGGTTGAAAGGAATGAAATCGATTTGACTTTTTCAGAGTTTCTTAAAAACAACAATATCTGCCTTGACGGCGGGATGGGTACAGATTTACAGAGACTGGGATTAAAACCAGGAGAAAACCCGGAAAAATGGAATATAACCCATCCCGAAATTATTATAGATATACATCGGCAGTATTTTGAAGCCGGGAGCAATGTAGTCTGCGCAAACACATTTGGGGCGAATTTATTTAAATTTGACGCGGAAGAACTCGACGCCGTTATAAAAGCCGCACTTGAAAACGCAAAGGCGGCGAGAAATTCATGCGGTTCATGCGAGAATAAGTTTATCGCTCTTGATATAGGTCCTACCGGCAAGATGTTAAAGCCGCTCGGAGACCTTGATTTTGAGGATGCGGTTGCGGTTTTTGCCGAGACGGTAAAACTCGGCGTTAAATACGGCGCCGACCTTGTATACATCGAAACCATGAACGATGCTTATGAGACTAAAGCTGCGCTGCTTGCCGCGAAGGAAAACTGCGATCTGCCGGTTATCGTCACAAATGCTTACGGCGACGACGGAAAGCTGATGACCGGCGCCTCCCCGGCTGCGATGGCAGCTTTGCTTGAGGGGATGGGTGCGGACGCAATCGGCGCCAACTGTTCTTTCGGACCTAAAAAGCTGACGGGCGTAGTCGAGGAGCTGCTTGAATATTCATCGGTTCCCGTGGTTTTCAAACCAAACGCAGGACTTCCGAAATTGATTGACAGCAAAACAGTTTTTGATGTGGGAGCGGAGGAATTCGCCGAAGATGTCGCGGCGCTTGTCAAAAAAGGTGTCCGCGTTTTCGGCGGCTGCTGCGGCACAACGCCGGAATACATAAAGGCGCTTATTTCAAAAACCGACGGGCTTGCGCCTGTGCCGGTGACCGATAAAAATCTGACGGTTGTTTCATCGTATACCCATGCAGTTGCTTTCGGCGGCGCGCCGGTGCTTATCGGGGAACGGATAAATCCTACCGGCAAAAAGCTTTTCAAGCAGGCGCTTTTGAACAATGACATGGACTACATTTTGGCAGAAGGGATAAAGCAGCAGGAAAAAGGGGTGCATATACTCGACGTCAACGTAGGAATGCCAGGGATCGACGAAGTGAAGATGCTTGAAAACACCGTTCTGGAGCTGCAATCGGTTTGCGATTTGCCGCTGCAGACAGACACCTCAAATATAAATGCGATGGAGGCGGCGCTTCGCAGATACAACGGCAAAGCGATGATAAACTCCGTCAACGGCAAGGAAGAAAGCATTAAAGCAGTCTTTCCGCTTATGAAGAAATACGGCGGCGTTGCGGTCGCGCTTACACTTGATGATAACGGCATACCCGACACTGTTTCCGGTCGCGTTGATATCGCAAAAAAGATACTCATAGCTGCCGAAAGTTACGGGATAAGCAAAAAAGATATTATTTTCGACACTCTTGCGATGACGATAAGCGCGGACAGTTCCGCCGCGACGGTAACGCTTGAAGCGCTTGAAAGGATCAGAAAAGAACTCGGCTGCCACACCTCTTTGGGTATTTCCAACGTTTCCTTCGGGCTGCCGAATCGGGATGCGGTGAACAGCACCTTCTTTGCGCTCGCTTTATCAAAAGGGCTGAGTGCGGCAATCATGAACCCCTATTCCGCCGATATGATGAAGGTTTATTACAGTTACAATGCGCTTGCAGGGCTTGACGAAAACTGCGGGGAATACATTGCCGCGGCCGAATCTTTTACCGTTGCAGCCGAACCCGTCGCTGTTAAAAAATCAGCTGCCGAACCGGAAATTGCTTCCAACCTTCAACAATCAATTATCAAGGGTTTTAAAGACAAAGCAGCGGAATACACCGGGGAGCTTCTTAAGAGCATACCTTACCTGGATATTGTCAACAATGAGATAATCCCGGCGCTTGATAAAGTCGGTATCGGGTTTGAAAACAAAACGCTTTATCTGCCGCAGCTTTTGATGAGCGCGGAGGCGGCAAAAAGCGCGTTTGAAAAAATAAAGGAATTTACGACCGTTTCCGGCAGCGCGCCCGCCGCAAAAGGCTGCGTTGTTATCGCTACCGTAAAGGGCGACATACACGATATCGGGAAAAACATAGTAAAACTGTTGCTCTCCAATTACGGATTTAATGTCATCGACCTCGGCAAAGACGTTCCCTGCCGGGCGGTAGTCGACGTGGTTATAGAACACAACGCCCATCTCGCCGGACTTTCGGCGCTGATGACCACGACCGTTCCCGCAATGGAGGAAACGATAAAGCTGCTTCGCAAAGAAGCTCCCTTTTGCAAAGTCGTTGTCGGCGGGGCGGTGCTGACATATGATTATGCGATGAAAATCGGCGCAGACAAATATGCGAAGGACGCGATGGAAACGGTGAGATATGCCGAGGAAGTTATAGGAAATCAATAGCAAATAAATCACCGAGCCCGATATGGACTTGGTGATTTGTTTCGGGAAACAATTAAGATATCATATAATAACGAAAGAGGTATATAAAACGGCGACGAGACCTGTTTTTATGGCAAGCGGCAAACCGCCTTATCGCATCGCATGGAGCGCGGAGTTCGTTTACAACGCCGGATTTGCCGCGTCTCAGAAGCAGAAAAACATCACTGCGATACACAATGCTTTTAAAAGCCGGTTTCCGGACAAAAAGGTGCTTGAGATTTCAAGCAAGTCAATGCAGGATGGCGGGGTTGAGTTAAGCGCGTTTTATCTGCTCAAATTTGTTCCCTCTCTCGGGAAGTCAGTTCCGGTTGAGAATGTATTCCAGGCCGGGAAAGTGTTCGTAAACGGCGGACCTTTCACAGATCTGCTCCATGTATCGCCGAAGGAAGCCAAGCGTGACGAACGGCTTCGCAGCAGCGGTCGGCTTATATCATTCTGATTTGAGGGGCAGGATTTCCCGCTTTTGCCGCAGACGGCTTTTTATGATTATCTTTATTTAAACGCATTGCTTGAAAACGAGAAACTCGCAAAAATCGCGCTTGAGTATGACGCCTTCACCGATGTGGAATTTAATCCGGATAAGAGCATCAATTGCCAGGCGAAAGCGGCTGCGACGTTTGTATCGCTGAGCAGGATGGGGTTGGTTGAGAGGGTGAAGGAAGTCGGGGAGTTTATTGATTTGATTAGGTAAAGCAAATTCATTATTTACGATTTAAAATCGTCGATTTAGGGAATTTGATTTCGTAGATATTTTCGATTTTCAGCATTTCGGAATCGGTCAGTCCTCATGAAAACTAAATTGCTTCTTGTATCAGTTTTTCAACGATATTAATGTATTCGGACATTGCCGTTCCTCCGATTAATTTCAGTTTATATCCGCGGTTTTGAAATTGATGCAAAACGACGGGCTACACATTCTGCTTTTGATTATTTCTTCCTTAAAGACATCGCCGAATTTGTTGTTATTGTTGTTTTGATTTCGATTTCACATATCATTGTATTATTCACGGGGTGGCGTTTACATATACGAGAATCACCTCCCGAAGCGGAATTGCCGGCTGGCATTCGTTTCGTTTATTATAAACAAATACCCATGATTTATTGTAGCATATCTTTCGAGGCAGGTCGAGCGGTGACGGAAATTTGTCATGAATTTGTAATGTCGAACGAAAAACACGGATATTTATTCATTTTTATCCGTTGAAATAAACCGGTTTTCGTGATACAATGTGATGCGAAGTTATGAAAATATAAAACGCAAAAAAATGGTGAACTAATGTATTTTGATGATTTAGCGCTCGGCATGACGGCAGATATCCCGCCTGCCGTTATCGAAAAAGAAAAAATGATGGATTTTGCGCATACATACGATAATATCCCGCTGCATACCGATGAAGAATATGCGAAAGACACACCCTTCGGACAATTAATCGCGCCGGGCGTAATGTCATTTATGTCGGTGTGGGTAAAATATCTTGAGGTTGAATTTCTCGGCGATGAACTGATTGCCGGAAAGTCGACCAAGATCGAGTGGATAAAGCCGGTGTTTGCGGATGATGTTCTGACGGGCAAGGCAACCATAACCGGGCTTACCAAGCGCAGCGTGAGAAACGGGCTTGTTGAGGTCTCTATCGAGGTTTATAATCAGAACGGCGAGCTTGTTATAACAAATGTTACCGAAGCGGTTGTTAAGTGCAGGTAAGCAAAGGAATATTTAACTGCACATTATCGATATCTCATACAGTTTTTATAAAAAAGAGCCACAGCAAATTCAAGTTTTGCTGCAGCTCTTTTTTTAGCGGAAACGGAGAAACCCGAATCCGTAATCGATAGTCTTATTTCGCCAATATCCGGTAAAGAAACGTCACGACATCGGCTCTGGGGCAGTTTTCCCCGGTGATAAACTCCTTGCCTATCCCGGTCAGGAGTCCCCGATTGACAGCCCAATTTACAGCGTCCTCGTACCAAACCTGTGAATCAGTATTGCCCGGCTTGCCCATTGTGCGCCAGAGGAAGGTAATGATATGGGCATTGGTGCAGCTGTCATCGGGAGAGAAGGCATCGGCGCCGGTGCCGGAAGCAATGCCCTGCTCCACCGCCCACAATACAGGCTTATAAAAATAGTCGGCGGCATTCACGTCCGTGAACGGGTTATAAGCGCCGATCGGCTCCGGATTACCCATTGCCCGCCATAAGAAAGTTACAACCTGACCACGGGTACAGGCGGAGTCGGGAGAAAACGTCGATGCGCTTGTGCCGGCGGTCACTCCGTTATCAACCGACCACAAAACTGCGTTGTAATAGTATGCACTGCTGTCAATGTCGGTGAAAGTCACAGCTGTGTCAAGATAGCCTTCGGTAAAGGCAATGGTGCCGGAGGTATCTTTATTCAGTGTGTAGGTATATGTCTTTGAGTATCCGAAGCCGTCGCCGAGAACAATCTCCAGCTTATGGCGGCCGGCGGACAGCTCATCGGCGTTTATTCTGCAGTGGTTTGGAGAACCGGATGTTGAGGCGATCTGACTGCCGTTAAGCTTATACTCGGCGCTTATATCCATCCGATTATATGTGCGGCCGGCGGCTCCCAGCAGAAGATCACCGCTGACCGTCTCGGAAAAGGTATCGAGCGGAACCCAGGTGCCTGCAGCGGAATTGCCGTATTTAATCAGAGCGGGGTTTGCTGATATTGCGGCGTCGGCGGCTGTAAAGACGCTGCCGGAAAGGGTGTAGTCGCCTTCGGGAACCGCTTTATCAAAACAGACTATGGCTTTCACTTCCGGGAAGACCATTGTGAGAGTTGAGAACTCCTTTGCAATCAGATAATCAAACTCGGCGGCTGTGTTCCCTTCCAGCTCGACATAAAAAGAACAGATGCCGGCGGAGCCAAAACTTCCCTCCGCATTGGTGCCGTAGTATGTGCCGGAAGGCGGCGCATACTTTGAGCCGTAACTGTTGACCGGCGATATCGCCGTCCATTGGCTTATCGGAGTAAAATTTTATAACATTATCGCCTGCCGAAATAAGTGCGTCCTCGTTGCCGCTGTCAAGAGCTTCCGTGTAGGCTGACCACAAGGGCCACCAGCCGTAAGGCAGCGCCATGACGGAGACAGGCAGGGCGGCGAGCAGAAATATCGCGGTAAGGATAAGAGCCGCTGGTCGGTTATTCATGGGGAGATCTCCTTATGAGTGATATGGTTTCGATTTGATTACTCATTATGACGAGTATAACGGCAAAAGTGCCCAGACTATGATAATAGAATGAGCACTTAAAGCATAATATTGGCGGAAAGGGTGGGATTCGAACCCACGTGGACTTGCGCCCAAACTGATTTCGAGTCAGCCCCGTTATGACCTCTTCGATACCTTTCCGTATTGTCGTCCTGAACTGTACCGTCCGGAACGCATATTATTATACCATAAAATGCCTGAAAAATCAATAGGCTGATCAAATTTAACAAATTCATCCGACTGATTACGCACATATCGCTTTTAAAAATCGGAATATATTTTCTGATGAAAAAACCGGGAGAAGACTCTGCCTCTCCCGGTTTTATGCTTATTTCTGAATCAGATGAATTGCGAAGCCGAAGAATTCGTCGGCGAAATATGCCGCTTTAAGATCGCCGCGGTCGTTGAATTTGTCCTGGCTGCGGTCGAATTTAAAGCCCATCGTTTCGAAGCGGAACATCGCTCTGTCAAGGAAGTTGGTTCCTATTGCGATATGGCCTTTCTCGCCGAGATACGGCTTTTTCATAAATTCAAGGCAGCCGCCGGTAAAGATTCCGCCTGCGCTTTCGTCGCAGTCAAAACCGAACATCGATCCCATGATACCGGCCCATTTCTGCGCGTCCGTCTCGTTTTCGCAGTTTATTCCGATGTGCATCAGCGAGAAGCCGTACATTCTCGACATCGCCAGACGGGTCATCATCTCGACTCGGTCGAACTGGCCGTCGCGGACGAAGCCCTCATTCGCCATGAAAGTTCCGCCGACGGCGAGGATCTTGTCGTTCTTCAGGTAATCCATCATATTGTCAAGGTTTATGCCGCCGGTCGGAAGGAATTTCATCATTCCGAACGGACCGTTCATCGCTTTAATCATTGAAAGACCGCCCGACGCCTCTGCCGGGAAGAATTTTACGACTTTCAGCCCGAGCGACATCGCCGCCGCTATATCGGTCGGAGTAGCGCAGCCCGGCAGAACGGGGATGTTAAGACGCTGGCAAGCCTTAACAACCTCAACATCGAGGTTTGGTGTGACAACGAACTTAGCGCCGGCTCTCACCGCCGATTCAACCTGTGACGGTTCTATTACCGTTCCGGCTCCGACCAGCATCTGCGGCATTTCGGCTGCGATCTCCCGGATCGCACTCTCCGCATTGTTGGTGCGATAGGTAACTTCCATTACCGGAAGTCCGGCACGGCAGAAGGATTTTGCCAGCGGAATCGTATCTTCCGGACGCTCAATCTTGACGACCGGCACTATGCCGTAAAGTCCTATTTTGCGAATGATCTCATCCATAATAATTCTCCTCGTGGGATTATGGCATGGTATGGACGTATGTTAACTTATTTCTTTTGTTTTTGTTTTTCGGAGTTCTCTATATAATTTATTTTGCCCAGTCGATAAAGGCTCTGAATGCCTTATAGGTCTCATAAAGGTCGGCTTTTGCGATAACTTCGTAGGGGCTGTGCATCGAAAGCACCGGAACGCCAACGTCTATCGTGTCGATATTGTTGTTTGCTATATACATCGCCACCGTGCCGCCGCCGCCCTGATCCACCTTGCCAAGCTCTCCGGTCTGCCAGATTACATTTGCGTCATCAAATATCTTCCGGATCTTGCCGACGAATTCGCCGGAGGCATCGCTGGTTCCGGATTTTCCGCCGGAGCCGGTGAACTTGGTCATAACGACGCCCTGATTCAAAAAGCAGGTATTGCTGCGCTCTGCCACTTCAGGGAAGCCAGGGTCGAAACCTGCGTTGACGTCAGCGGATAGGCACATGGAGTTTGCCCGTACCTTTGCCGGAGATGCGCGGAAGGTTTTGGCAAGCTCATCGATAATATCCATATATGCGCTGCTCTGCATTCCGGTTACGCCGTCGGAACCGATTTCTTCCTTGTCAGCGAGGACTATCATAGAGGTGTTGGCGTCATCGGTCGAGTCGAAGAGCGCTTTATAGGACGGGTATGCGCAGACACGGTCGTCGTGACCGTATGCGGCTATCATCGAGCGGTCGAAACCGAGTTCGCGGGCGGGATAAGACGGAACCATCGTGAGCTCGGAGCTCATGAAGTCAGCTTCGGTTATGCCGTATTTGTCGTTTATCAGCTTCATTATGCCGAGTTTGATCCTGTCGCCGACATCCTTTGATGCGCCGGGAAGCGGACGGGAACCGAGCAATATATTGAGCTGCTCGCCCTCGATGCCGCTGCGCAGAGGTTTGTTCATCTGATCTTTCGCAAGATGAATAAGCAGATCGGTGATATAGAATACCGGATCTTCCGGGTCGAGTCCTATCGCTATATCCTGAACGCTGCCGTCGGCGCGGACGATTGTTCCGTGAAGCGACAGCGGTATCGTTGTCCACTGATATTTCTTGATTCCACCGTAGTAATGAGTTTTAAAGTATGCAAAGCCGGAATTTTCATAGAGCGGATGCTGCTTGAGATCGATGCGCGGGGAGTCGATATGCGACGCAACGATGCGGACGCCTTCGGCAATCGGATTCTTTCCAACCCTTATAAATGCGACCGCTTTATCACGGTTGTTATAATAATATCTGCCGCCCTTTTCGAACTTGTCGCCGAATTTGTATTCCTTATAACCGTGTTTTTCGGCTTCGGCTATCGAATACTTAACCGCTTCGCGCTCGATGCGGCATTTATCGATGAATTTGATATATCCTTTCGAGAATTCCTCCATCTCGCAAAGGGCTTTTTCGTCGTATTCGTCGTATGCAAATTTCGGTTTATAAAACAGCTTGTCTTTCAGATCGTTTATTTCCTTATCCGTCATCCGAACTCCTCCGTTATATTATTTTCTGTTTTTTACGGTGGTTGCAGAACATATTATACCATATTTTGTTCATTTTGTCAATCGACAAAATCATCTCGCGGCATTTGCAAAAATGTGATTTACCCGTATGTTATATGCATCCGCGGCGCTATATCGGGATTTGAACGGATGTTGTTAAATTTGTATTTCATACTGTTTGCTTTTAAAAAACACCCCTCATGTAAAGAGTGATGTTTAATATGGATCAGCCGTCTTTTTTCGTATCGGAGCTGCTGTAATACAGCTCTTCGTATATTTCCGCGTTTTCGGCTACACGCCCGACAAATGCTTTTGTTTCGGCGAACGGAATCTCAAGCAGCTCCGAGCCGTCCGAATACCTTTCGTCCTCAAGCCAGCTTTTTACCCTTCCGATCCCGGCGTTGTATGCCGCCCATGCGGTCTTCCATGAGCCGAAGCGCTCTTTCAGCCAGGAAAGATAAAAGGTGCCGTAACGGATATTTACATCAGCCGTGTAAAGCATATCCGTTTCAAGCGTTTCGCCGGTCTTGGTCTGGAGCCATTCAAATGTTTCCGGCATTATCTGCATGAGTCCTATTGCTCCCACCGAGCTTACCGCGTCTATGATAAAGCTGCTTTCTGTTTTGATTACCGCAAAAACTATCGGCGCGGGAACGCCGAATTCTTCGGAGTATTTTTCAACTATCTCCTGATATTGCAGCGGATGATTTTTGACAAGCATCTCTTTTTTATTAAATTTTATGCCTTTTGTAACGCTTACCGTGACCGCAGCGGCGAAAATCAGGAATGCGGCAACTCCGCCGATTATTTTTGCTATTTTAAGTTTTCGGGCGGGACGATGTTTTTTTACACCAAGATTTGCTGCAGGAGCTTTTTTCGGCTTGTATTTTTTGCCGGTGAATTCATCTTTTTCAGGAGCATTGGGAGGTGCCGGCGGCTGAGGCGCAAGCGGCTCGCGGGGGGATACGACGGTGCCGTCGAGATACACCTGGCGCCCGGTAAGCTCCGACGGCTGATATGAATTCGGCTTTCTTATCCGCCGCATCGCCTTCGGCTTTGCGGTCTGTGTATTGTTCGGGCAGTTTTTGTAAAATTCGTTCATGTTTTTTATACTTATTATCTTGAAAAAATAATGTTTATATGCTATAATAATATATACGCAGACATTAGTGTATGCGTTTTGAATTATAAAACAACAATATCAACATAAATGCAAAACAAATACAACATTTCGCATCCGGCTGACAGCGCTGCTCCGCGCTGTTTCAGAGGAGTTTTTTGCTTCGAATCGGATTCGTCGGATATATTATACCACGATTTTTCCTTCGGCGCAATAGCGGCGGTTTCGATATGAAGAAATATATCAAACCGCTACGTCTTTTCGCCGATGTATTTGCCGTTGTATCGGCGCTCGGAGTTCCCTTTATATACAGGTTTTTAATACGGGTGTTCGGGGATACGCTGCCGGTAACCGGCGCCGGATTTATAATCCATACTCTTGTCTGGGCATTGATATGGATGTATGCGGCACTTGCGAGAAGCGGCAATATCAAGCTGTTCGGGGCGGTATACTGGTTTTTGCAGACTGCCGCAATGGCTTCGACGCTTATACCCGGAATCGGGGTTCTTCCGGGAGAGGAAGCTGACATTGTCAGCTTTTTAAGCGTTATCCTGAGCGAATATTATATCGAACCGTTCCGGGCTTTGTTTTCGCAATTGACCGGTTATTCAAGCGTTTTCTGTTCCCTTTTCATCGCCGTTTTTCTGATATTGTTTGCGATTGTGCCGGCGAAAGAAAAGCCGTCGGAAATAAATGAAACCGAACAGGCAAATCCCGAAACAGACGAAAAGCTTAATATAAATTCAGAGGAAAATGAAAAGACTTAACATTGCCCTTATCGGATTCGGCAACATGGGACGCACCCATTCCTATGCCGTTCAAAATCTTAAATTCTACTACGGCGCAGACGACCCGACTGCAACAGCTAAAATCATCGGCGTCTGCACCTCAAAAAAAGAGACTGCGCAGATTGCCGCCGAAAAATATGGACTCGACAAGGCTTATTGGAACGAAGATGAGCTTATTTTCTCCGATGAGACCGATATAGTCGATATTTCGACGCCGAATCTTCTGCATTATGAAACCTTAAAAAAGGCGATTGCCGCCGGCAAGCACATTTACTGCGAAAAGCCGCTCTGCACAAAAGCGCGACAGGCTGCCGAGATCGCCGAACTTATAAAAGGCACCGGGCTTAAGGGGCAGATCGTTCATAACTACCGTTTCATGGGTCCGGTCGTCCGCGCAAAGCAGCTGATTGAAGAAGGACGGCTCGGGAAGATAGTCAGCTTCGATATCAGCTATTATCATTCTTCGTCAACCGACGTAACAAAGCCGGTAGGATGGAAGCAGGACGGAGCATACGGCGGAGGAGTTTTGTGGGATCTCGGCTCTCACGCCGTTGACCTTATTTATCATCTCTGCGGGAAGTTCAGGACTGTCGACGGAATGCAGCAGATCGCGCATCCGCTGCGCGCCGGAGTTGACGGCAAGCCCTGGAAAACCGATGCGGACGAGGCGTTTTACCTTTTGGCGGAGCTTGAATGCGGCGCTAAGGGGACGATTACCGCGTCAAAGTTAGGAGTCGGCACAAACGACGATCTGAATTTTACGATATACGGCACAAAAGGAACGGTGAAATTCGACCTTATGGATCCGAGCTGGCTGTGGTTCTGCGACGGCGATGCTCCCTCCGGCGAACTCGGCGGAGAGCGGGGATTTACCCGAATCGAATGTGTCGGCAGATACCCCGCCCCCGGCGATAAATTCCCGGGAGCTAAAGCGGTTCCCGGCTGGATACGCAGTCACGTCGAGAGCTATCACGACTTTTTGACTTCAATTTTAAATGACAGACCGACCTGCCCGGATATCAGCGACGCCGCCGATGTCACAAGAATAATCGAATCGGCTTATATGTCGGCCGAAACGGGACGACGCATCAGCCTATGAGCCTTCTTTCTGTTTTAGGGCTTACCGGGGCGAGCGGAAGCGGCAAGGGGTATATCTCGGAAATATTTGCCCGCCGAAATGTCGAAAGCCTTGACACCGACGCGCTTTATCATTCGCTTACCGGTTCAAATCCGGCGCTGCGGGATGATGAACTGCTGAAAGAATTGAAAAGCGAATTCGGAGACGACATAATTTCCCCCGACAGCTCGCTTTGCCGTCCGGCGCTGCGCGAAAAGGTTTTTAATTCACCTGAAAAACTCAAAAGGCTGAATGAGATTGCCCATCCGCATGTTATTTCAACCGCACTTTCCTGGATAAGGGAGCAACAAAAAAGCGGACGAAAATACTGCATTATCGACGCGCCGCTGCTGTTCGAAAGCCGGATGAACGAATACTGCGACTGGACGATAGGCGTTATAGCCGACAGGGCTTTGCGGGTCAGCCGAATCATAAAGCGGGACGGAATTTCCCGGGAAGCGGCGGAAAAACGGATATCGAATCAGCCGGACAACGAATTTTATCAGACAGAGTGTGATTTTATCATTGTAAACGATGAAGAACACAATCCGG
>JAAZGC010000301.1 GCA_012511425.1 Clostridiales bacterium
CCGGGACAGATGAATGTCTACCGGTTCGAATAATATCAATCAATAAAAACCGCTTACCGCGCGTGGAATCAGCTTCCATGCGCGGTAAATATTTTGTTCCATAGAATTATCCCTGCAGGCATATTTTTTGTCTATGTTTATCATTGACACACCCCTTGTTTTCTGTTAGAATATAAACGGTGTATTTCGTTAATGAGAAAAATCGCATTATAAACATGGAACCAACAATATGAAAGTAGTACTTCAAAACCTCACAAAAATATACCCCAACCGCAACCGCAGAGTCAAAAAGGACGTCGTTGCGGTGAGCGATTTCACCTTTGAAATCCCGGACGGCAAGCTTATCGGGCTGTTAGGTCCGTCCGGCTGCGGCAAGAGCACGACGCTTAACCTGATAAGCGGACTCGAAAAACCTACCTCCGGCAGGATATTCTTTGGCGACGACGATGTCACCGAACTGCCGCCGGAAAACCGAGGCGTCGGGCTGGTTTTTCAGAATTACGCCCTCTACCCGCACATGACTGTTCTCGAGAATATAGTCTTCCCGCTTGAAAATCTCAAAGGGAAGGACAAACTGACAAGAGAACAGATGAAAGAAAAAGCGTATGAATCGGCGAAGCTGGTGCAGATAGACGAGCTTATGGATCGCCGTCCCTCCGAGCTGTCGGGAGGACAGCAGCAGCGTGTCGCCATTGCCCGTGCACTTGTCAAAACTCCCCGGGTACTGCTGCTTGACGAGCCGCTTTCCAACCTGGACGCCCGCCTCCGTCTCCAGACGCGGGAGGAAATCCGCCGTATCCAGCGAACCACCGGCGTAACCACCGTGTTTGTAACGCACGACCAGGAAGAGGCGATGAGCATTTCCGACCTTATCATAGTCATGAAAGACGGAGTTGTCCATCAAACGGGGCGCCCGCAGGAAGTTTACGACGACCCGGTGAATCTCTTTGTTGCGAAATTCCTGGGCACTCCTCCGATAAAGGTCTTCGACGGCGAAATTGTTTCGGAAAAACTCCATATCGGCGGGGAAGCCGTGCTCGAAACTCCGGGAGTTGAAGATATGTCGGTTTACGCCGCCGTCCGTCCCGAAGGCTTTCTGCCCGACGACGCAGGTCCGCTCAAATGCAAGCTTTCGAGAGTCGAAGTCATGGGGCGGGATGTAAGCGTGGTATCGACCCATCCGGCTTTTGAAGGAGAAGTCATCCGCTCGATAATCAGCGCCGAAAATGCGGCGGATATTTCAAAACCCGAAGTCCGATTTTCGCTGAAACCGGCAAAAACCCATCTTTTCGGCCGGGACGACGAAAAACGGATTTACTTCGGCACATGAGGTGCGGCTATGGAAAAGAAAAACATAAAAGGCTGGCTGTATCTGCTGCCGGCGGCGCTTTTCATCGGCGCCTTTCTTGTGTATCCGCTGATTGACGTAATAATCTATTCTTTTGAAGAAGGCTATAACTCGGCGTCGCAGACCTTTTTCGGCTACGGTTTTTACAATTTCGGATATGTGCTCCGCGATCGGTATTTTCTGTCGGCGCTGAAAAATACCTTCATACTCGTGATAATCACCGTCCCGGTATCGACCGGACTTGCGCTGTTTATATCGGTGCTGCTCAGCTCGATAAATAAACTCCGCGAGCTGTTTCAGACTGTATATTTCCTGCCCTATGTCACCAACACCCTCGCAGTAGGGCTTGTCTTCATGATACTGTTCAACAAAACGCCCTATTCCGACGGTCTTGTCAATGTTCTCGTAAAAGCCTTAGGCGGCACCGCCATAGATTTCATCAACGGCCCTTACTGGGCGAAGATGCTTGTCAACTGCGTATATACCGTCTGGATCGTCCTGCC
>JAAZGC010000302.1 GCA_012511425.1 Clostridiales bacterium
AGCGAACATAACTACCTCTACGACCGCGGCACAAAGCATTGCGTCGATATCGGCCGGCTGTTAAAAGATGTGCTTCCGGATAACATAACAACATAAGGCGGTGCTGACAAATGCCTGAACACGGCGGTTCTTTTAACCTGGCAGCAGGATTCTGCGATGACATTATAACTCAGAAAACATATATGTCGCAGCGGCAGATATGTTTTATAAGCCGTCATGACCGAGTCAGAGGGCCGATCTGCGCCGCAGTGTTCAATTATCTTGCATCGGCAAGGCTTGATGTGAGAGCGATATCCGCCGGAATTGACGCAGTCGCTGGTTTCCATATTGATTTGTTAACTTCTAAAGTACTGAAAGAGCGCGGTATTTTGTCAAATGATCATATCATCCTTACAGATCGTTTTGATAATCGATTTGCAGGCAGATGCGAACGTCTGATAGGCGTTGATAAAGAGATAACCAGTAGGGCTATGTCATTCTGCCCGTCAGCGGCACTCAGGATATCATCGATGGCTGAAGATGTTCTGCCTCCGAAAAAATATGAGTTATCCGAATATTTTCTTTTGATCGACAGAGTGCAGGCTCTTCTTAAAATGATGTTCGTATTCTGATGAAATTTGAAATAAAACGGCTGACAGCAGAAGATATCCCGTTTATTATCGTAGTTGAAAAGAAATGTTTCTCCTCTCCCTGGTCGGAACGATCTTTTAAAGCTTCATTTAATAGTCCGTCTTCATTGTGGTTCGGTGCTTTTTGCGACGGCAATCTCATCGGTTTTTGCGGAGCACAGATTGTTGCACCGGAAGGAGAGATAATCAATATCGCCGTAGACCCGCAATTCCGGCGTAACGGCGCCGGTGAGATTTTGCTTCGGGAAATGTTGAACAGCTGCCATGAGGTTGCTCAATATTGGTTCCTTGATGTCAGGGAATCAAACATAGCAGCGCAGGCGCTTTATAAAAAACTCGGGTTTTTTGCCGCAGGAAAGCGAATTGATTATTACACAAAACCGCGGGAAGACGCGGTTGTAATGAAATTGGATTTAAGTAACAGGAGACCTTGCGATGCTGATTCTTTCATATGAAAGTTCCTGCGACGAAACATCATGCGCAGTCGTGGAAATGTCGGATGAAAGCCGCATTATCCGGTCAAATATCATCGCATCGCAGATATCGATTCACGCTTTATACGGCGGTGTCGTACCGGAGATTGCCAGCCGCGCCCACTGTGAAGCGATATCAAGGATAACCGATCAGGCTTTGGCAGAAGCCGATATAAGCCTTGACGAAACAGATGCTGTTGCGGTCACTTATACCCCGGGGCTTGTCGGAGCGCTGCTTGTCGGGGTGAATTTCGCAAAAGCGCTCGCATATTCGGCGGGAAAGCCGCTTATCGGTGTCGATCATATAAAAGGTCATGTTGCCGCAAGCTATTTTGGCACGCCGGCTCCTGAGCCTCCTTTTTTAGCGTTTGTTGCGTCCGGCGGTCATACATCGCTCATTGATGTAAAGAGCTATACAGATTATGAGACGATTGGACGCACCAGAGATGACGCCATAGGCGAAGCTTTTGATAAAGTCGCCCGTGTTATCGGTCTCGGTTATCCCGGCGGTGCAGAGATGGACAGGCTAGCTTCAGTCGGAGACCAGAAAGCAATGAAGTTTCCGTCACCTGCCATACCCGATGACTCTCTTGATTTCAGTTTCAGCGGACTTAAGACAGCGGTTATAAATCATGTCAATACCCTCAATATGAAAGGTCAGTCCTGTAACAATGCCGATATTGCCGCCTCATTCACTCTTGCGGTAACAAATTCGGTAATAAAGAAACTTTCGGCAGCGGTAGAAAGAACCGGACGCATAAAACTTGTCGCAGCCGGCGGAGTATCGGCCAATTCGCATCTTCGCGCAGCACTCAAAGCTTTCGCGAAGAAAAAGAAGATCAGTCTGTATCTTCCGGAGCTGTCGCTTTGCGGCGATAATGCCGCTATGATCGGCGCTCAGGCATATTATGAATATAAAACAGGCAATATATCCGATATTTGTCTCAACGCAGTTGTCAATTAAATTTAAAAAATAAATTAAAAGAGGTATACCAGAATGACTCCCGATTTTGATTCCATCATTAACTCCGCAACTGAAAAATACAAAAAGCTGCTTATTTCACAGCTTGAGCGCAACGAAAAGATTAAAGCCGAAGGTGACTTTATCGATTATACAAAGCTTGATAAGCTCGTTATAGGCATATGCGGCGGAGACGGAATAGGACCGATCATATCAAAAGCCGCGGGAGATGTTCTTGAATTTCTGCTAGCAAAAGAAATCAAAGCCGGCAAAGTGGAACTTCGTTATATCGAAGGTCTTACCATAGAAAACCGTGTTGCGCATAATCAGCCCATTCCCGATGATGTTATGGAAGAACTCTATAAATGTCCGGTAATCCTGAAAGGTCCGACAACTACTCCGCGCGCCGGCGATCCCTGGCCGAACATCGAAAGCGCCAACGTCGCGATGAGAAAGAAACTTGATCTGTTCGCAAATGTCCGTCCTGTAAAAATTCCGCAGGAAGGCATCGATTGGACATTTTTCCGTGAAAATACCGAGGGCGCATATGCCGTCGGCTCGCAGGGATTTGACGTTACCGAAGAGCTTGCCAACGACTTCACCGTAACTACAACCGAAGGCACAAGGCGGATAGCTCGTCTTGCCTATGAATATGCGCGTCATCACGGCAAAAACCGGGTGTCAATAGTAACAAAAGCCAATGTAATAAAGACGACCGACGGCAAATTCCTGCGTATCTGCAAGGAAATAGGCGCCGAATATCCGGAAATCACAACGGATGACTGGTATATCGATATTATGACAGCCAAGCTGATAGACGAAAAGCGCCGCCGCGATTTCCAGGTAATGGTTCTTCCTAACCTTTACGGAGATATCATCACCGATGAGGCGGCAGAGATGCAGGGCGGCGTCGGAACGGCAGGTTCGGCGAATATCGGCAAGAAATACGCAATGTTCGAAGCGATACACGGCTCGGCACCCCGTATGATCGAAGAGGGAAGAGGTAAGTACGCAGATCCCAGCTCAATGCTTCGCGCCACAGCCATGCTGCTGTCGCATATCGGGCGCGACGAGGAAGCCGTTAAACTCGAAAAAGCTCTTGACTTCTGTATGTATGAAGACAAGAAGCATGTAATCACCGGCAGAGCTACCGGCGCTGCCTGCAGTGAGTTTGCGGAATATGTAATGCAGACGCTTGCCGATTTATAATACGGTTTTTTATTTCATGGATAACCGACTTCCGGAAGCTTCCGGCGAGAATTTCCGCAGCGATGAAGATAAAAAAGGAAAATCTATTTCTGCGGCGCTCTTATCGCGTCTGCCTCAATATTATATCTGTCTTAAGGATCTCATTAACCGCGACATCATGCGGGTCAGTTCGCGTGAGCTTTCAAAAGCACTCGATATAACCGATTCGCAGGTCCGTCAGGATTTGTCCTGTATCGGAGACTACGGGCGCCAGGGTTATGGCTATAATGTCCGTGAACTCCTGATCGGTATTTCTGATATGTTAGGGATCAACGATGAGTTCAGCGCCGTAATAATCGGCACCGACACTCTTGCTGTCGCGCTTGCTTTTGATCCAATATTCTCCCGCCACGGAGTTCTGCTGAAAGGAATATTCGATACAGACA
>JAAZGC010000038.1 GCA_012511425.1 Clostridiales bacterium
ACGGTTGGATGCTCGAGTTTGATATGTATGCCGAAGGAGTGCAGGATCTCGATTGGTTTTCTTCCGGCAATCGTCCATATTCAGTCACTTACGGAGGCGGGACGGTCGAAAGAGTTACCGAAATACACGACTATATCCGAAGCTGCACAAACGCGATCAAAAGCGGTGAAAAGAGCGAGATAGAAAAGCTCATAGATCTTGATTCCTGCCTCGATATGTATCTTCTGCACGAATACGCAAAGAACATAGACGTCGGGTGGTCCTCTTTCTTTGTATATTATAGGGACGGCAAACTCTATTTCGGTCCGCCGTGGGATTTTGACCTTGCGTTCGGCAATGACTGGCGGCTGGACAACGGAAGCTTCGAAGGTATCTATGTCGGAGAAGACAGAGGTTTCGATCAGGGTAACCGGTGGTTTATAATGCTCTTCTCAAACGAGTGGTTCAGAATTATGGCAGCGAAACGTTTTATGGAGATCAAACCGATAATCGAAGAAGAAATAGAGTTTATAACAAAACTTTCGAAAAACTGCCAATACGATCTTGCGAAAAATTTTCAGCTCTGGCAGATCTTCGGTCAGAGGATAAATCAGGAACCCGAACATATCATGGCACTCTCAAAACAGCAGGATCATGCAGCTTACCTAATCGAATGGATGAAAGCGCGTCTTGACTGGCTTGACAGTTACTTCAATCAGGTCCTTGAAACTCAATAATAAACCATAAACTTACCAGGAAAGGAATAGTCATGAATTATCAAGTTGTTTCAGCGGCAGAATTCACTTATCCGGACATCAGGGAGTATAAGTCCTCATCCCGTGAAATCAATCTTTGCAGCGCCCGAGGCAGTTACGCAAGCTGCCATATCCTCCTTGACGGTCTTCGCTCGCCGGAAATCCAAGTCTCGGCAACCGGCTTTGATGGCGGCGAATTCTACACACTTATGCCGATATTTGTAGAGAGTACTTTCAATATCAAAAAGGAAAACTACAGAGAACACTATCCGGAGAGGGAAGCCCCGTATTATATCTATGACTGCTACCGTCCCTTTAACGGTTCGCTTATACTGACAGACGGCTGCGGCGGGCTTTATTTTTCGGTTAAAATTGACAAAGACGCCAAAGTCGGATTCATGAGCGGCCTAATCAGGATTAAAGCCGACGGTGAGGCTCTGGAAATACCGGTTAGAATAGAAGTATTCAAAGCTGTGGTTCCCGATACTTCCATAAGTCTGATAAACGGCTACGCACTCGGTACTTATTATAATTACAAGGGTATCACCCCCACTTCCGCCGAATACGCCGATATGGATAAAAAGTCGATGGCGATGCTCCGCCGTGCCCGGCAGAATATGATGTATGTCGGGGGAGTCAGAGTCACGGAAAAGGATGACGGGAGTTACGACTTTGACTTTACGGCGCTTGAAGCTGTAATGGAAAAATACGAGAAGAACGGATTTACCCGCTTCTTCGGTCCGTCGGTCGGCTGGAGAAAGAGCTGGAATGAATCGACGATACTTATAAACGGCAAGATACCTGCAATGAGCTTCGAAGCATATAAATATCTTACACAATATCTTCCGAAGCTTAAGAAGATGCTCTCCGCGCACGGCTGGAACGACAGGTTCGTTTTAGGCGTCGCCGACGAGCCGAATGCGCCCAACAGTACCGAATACCGCGCTCTCTGCGGCATGATTAAGAAAATTGCTCCCGATATCCGTCTTGCCGACGCAATGAGCTGGGGACAGAATGTCCCGGGCGGCGTAGATGTCTGCATACCGCTGAATTCCGAATTCGAAGCCCATGTCGATGAATTCTCATATATAAGAGACCAGGGAGTTGAACTCTGGCATTATGTCTGCTGCGGTCCGCGCCACGACGGATATACAAACCGATTCATGGACTATCCTCTGCTTTCCAGCCAGTACCTCTTCTGGGGCAACTATAAATATAAGCTGACAGGATATCTGCATTGGGCGGCAATGCACTATCAGGTGAAACAGAATCCTTTCATCTGCAACATACCCACTCACAGGAACACCGACTCTGTTTGTCTGCTGCCTCCCGGCGATACCCATATCATATATCCCGGCGACGATGAGCCGTGGATGTCCGCAAGACTTGAAGCCCAGCGCCGAGGTCAGGAAGAGTTTGAGCTCCTCAAACTGATTGCCGGAAATGACCGCGAAAAAGCGGATAAGCTCTGTGAAGCCGGTTTCCGCAAATTTAATAATGTCGAGTACGATATCAACAAATATACGGCCTTGCACCGCGAAATTCTTGAAGCTGCCTCCGAACTCTGATAAGTAATATATAAAATCCGGCGTCCCGATTTAAGGGGCGCCGGACTATTTTTCAGTTTACATCGCGTTCGCAGTAGCCGCAGAATTTTCTTTCATTATTCTCTTTGATGATTTTCGGCAGGTATTTTTCGTGATTTGAAACGCATACCGGGTTTTTGCAGTATCTTTCGCCGGTGAAGTCGTATTTATCGCCTTTGATCGGAAGTCTGTCGGGATAATTCTCTGTCAGCGTCAGTATCAGCGCCATCCTAAGATAAAGCGCATTTTCCGCCTGTTCAAAGTATTTCGCGCGTGGGTCGTCGTCGACTTCATATGAGATTTCATCAACTTTTGGCAGCGGATGAAGAATTACCAGATTCTTCTTGGCGTTTTCAAGCTTTTTGCTGTCAAGGATGTATATTCCGGCCTGTGAGCGGTATTCGGATTCGCTTGTGAACCTTTCCCGCTGGATCCGTGTCATGTAAAGCACGTCAAGTATATCGATGCATTCGTCAAGAGTGCGGCATTCAATTACTTTATTGCTGTTCGCAGATAACAGATTAACGGCATATTCGGGCATTTTCAGTTTTTCGGTTGAAATCAGATAGTAGGTATTTCCGCAGTGAGGAGAAAGCGCCTTCGATAATGAATGAACTGTTCTTCCGTTAAGCAGATCCCCGCACATTCCGATGGAAAGGCCGTCGCAGCTGCCTTTTTCCTGCCGTATGGTAAACATATCGGTCATTGTCTGTGTCGGGTGCAGATGCCCTCCGTCGCCGGCATTTATCAGCGGAACCCGACAGTAAAGGGAAGCGGCGAAAGCCGCGCCTTCGACCGGGTTTCTCATAACCGCAACATCGGCATAGGTAGAGACAATTTTAATGGTATCCCTGAGCGTCTCTCCTTTTGAAACCGAACTTGAGTTAGGGTCGGAAAAACCGATAACCGAGCCGCCGAGCCGGAGCATCGCAGTTTGAAAGCTAAGCTGAGTTCTGGTTGACGGTTCATAAAACAACGTCGCCAGAACCTTGCCGGCACAGGCGCTCTCATATCGGTTCGGATTTTTCTTCATATCGGCTGCGAGAGTGCAGATTTCGTCCCATTCTTTTTCTGGAATGTCACTGAAGTCTATCAAATTCCGGAATGACATATTTATCCTCTTGTTTGTGAAAATATTCTGCCGCAGAAATTGTTAAACTGCTGATTGAGAATTAGATATTTGTCGAAAATTCGCTTTTAAGTATCGAATATTCGCCGATGTCGCGATATCTTCCCTTGACATACATTGCCTGTCGCCGGATTCCTTCGAATTTCATCGAGCAGCTTTCCATTACATAGGCGCTGTGTTCATTTTCAATCATATATCGGGCATCTATGCGGTTTAGCGAAAGCTGCTCGAATCCGAATCGTATCACCCGGCCGGCAGCTTCGGCGGCAAGACCCTGTCCCCAGAACCTTGGGTTTAATACATAACCGATCTCTCCGCGGTTGTTTCCGGGATCGAGTTCGGTGAAACCGCAGGTGCCAATCAGCTTTTCGCGGCCGTTACAGTCGGGAAGGACAATGCCCCAGTCAAAGAAGCTTCCTTCCCGGTATTCATCCTGAAGCCGTTCAATATACGATTCGGTAAATTCCTTCGAGGGATGGGGATACCAAAGCAGGTATCTTGTGACAAGTTCCTGACAAGAGTATTCATACATATCTTCATAGTCACAAGGGGATATCTTCCGAAGCAGTAGCCGTTTGGTGTGCAATTCCGGGATGCTTCGGAAAACCGACCTGATACCGGCCGGAGTGGATCTTTTTTCTTCCTGCCCGTCAAGACCGATCAAACGCTTGATTATATTCATTTTACTGTTTAAGGTTCAAGAAGTGCCTTTCCGAGAGCGCTGTCCGAGTCGAGTATGACTGTCTTGTTGTCGCCTTTGAGAGAAGCCTTCAATGCTTCAAGCGCAAGCTGGAATTCGTAGAAGTCTTTTTTATCGTCGGTGTCATATGCTTCTGCGAGCATCCGCATATATTCGGCTTCGCCTTCTGCCTCAATTTTGGCGGCTTCCGCTTCAGCGTTGGATATCGTAATATTGACCTGTTTGTCGGTGTCGTTGATTATCAAAGAAGCTGCATAATCGCCGTCGGCGCGGTATTTTTCGGCGATCTGATTGCGGTCGGAGATCATGCGGGAATAAACCGCCTGCTCGTTGTCGCCCGGCAGGTCAAAGCGCTTAATCTTGACGTCGATCACATCGATGCCGTAAGTCTTGCTGACTTTCTTGACGTTGTCGGAAATAGACTGATATATATGGTTCCGCTCTGCTCCGTCATCCATGTTGATAATATCGTTCTGATAAAGCGTTCCCATAAGGTTCTTTAGCGAGTTGTAAGTAACGGCGTTAAGCCTCATTTCGGCATCGCCGAGAGTACCGATGGTTTTGTAGAAGGTGAGAGGGTCTTGAATAGCCCAGAGGACATACATGTCCACAGTCATGTTTTTCTGATCCGCTGTAAGCGCTTCGGACGGAGGAATGTCATAGAACATTATTGTCTTCGGGAACTTCTTGATTTCATCAACGAAGGGAACCTTTAAGTGAAGTCCCGCGTCTGCGGAGGTATCGATTATTTTCGAGAATCTGACAACGCAGGCGTATTCGTTTTCGGCAACGACATAAAAGCTGGACAGAAGCACTGCCAGCGCAATTACCGCAATAACCGCAGCGGCTATCAGGATAGCGGTCTTTTTGTTTTTAACGGCTGTCATATCAGTTGCCTCCTTCCGATGTTTTGGCTTCACCCGTGTCTACAAGGCTTTCGAGCGGCAACAGTTTCTGCGTGCCGGACGAGTCAGATACATCGATGTAAACTTTAACATCGGGCAGCATCGCTTCGACTGCTTCATAATACATACGGATTCGGGTTATATCCGGATTAAACCGGTATTCGTTGTACATCGCGTTGAACATTGCGATCTTTTCGGTTGCCTTATTGATTCTGCTTTGTTTGAGGAATTCTGCGTTCTGAATCAGCTTGTCAGCTTTGGACTGCGCCAACGGCAGCTGAGCATTCTGGTAAGCCTTTGCCTGGTTTATGGCGGTTTCAGCCCCCTGCTTTGCGGTTTCGACGTTTTTGAAAGCTTCGATTACTTCCTGTGTAGGCGGCTCGCTGTCCTGGATCTTTATGTCGGTAAGGGTAAGGCGGATATCGTATTTTTCAAGCTCTGTAGTTACAAGGTCGAATATTTGGGTCTGCATCTCAGCTTTTCCGGTCGTCAGCGCCTCATCGACATCGGCAGAGCCGACGATGTTTCTTATCTGGCTCTGTGTGAGATTTTTAAGGATCAGCTCCGGTGAATATGAGTTATAAAGATACTTGACCGGATCGGAGATTCTGTATTCGACAAAGAAGTCTACATTGATAATGTTGTAGTCTCCGGTTATCATCTTGCTTTCGTTTTCGATGACATCATAATTACCGACGCCGGTGTCTTTTGAGCGATATCCGATCTCGATCTTTTGGTAAATGTTGACATCTACTTTGTCAACCTGCTGAATACCGAAAGGAATTTTGAAATGAATTCCGGCGTCAGCAATCCCGGTGACCTTGCCGAAAGTAGTTATAACGCCGCGCTGCTTATCATTAATTGTGTAAAGACAGGTCGATGATAATATGATCAGAATTACTGCAGCTAATATAAGAAGACCGATGTTGATGATTTTCTTGTAGTCGCGTTTGACCTTATAATAATTGTTGTCGGAAAAATTTCCGCTGTCCATATGAATATGCACCTCCGTGGTTTCATTGGTTTGATTGCTATCACTTATATATTATACAGCTTATCATTGAATAAATCAACACCTGACCGTTCATTTGTAAAAAATCTTGTTTTGTCTTGCGAAGCTAAAGATAATGTTATATAATATAAGTAATGGGAAATTACCTTTTGAGGCTGGTTTATGATTAATAAAAAATTTGCATTTATCGGGGTCGGAAATATGGCCGGCGCGATAATCAAAGGCATGGAAACGCTCTCGATACCTTATGAAAATGTTTGTCTTTTCGATACCGATGAAAAAAAACACCAAAGATTCCCGAATACATATCGCAAAGCGGATTCCGTTCAAGATGCCGCAGCATTCGCCGATATTATTATATTAGCAGTCAAACCCCAGGTGCTTTCAATCCCGCTCGAAGACATCAAGAACAGCGGGATAAAACTTGACGGAAAACTCATCGTTTCGATAGTTACCGGCAAAACCATGCAGAGCATCTGCGAAGCGATCGGCAAAAGAGACCTCGGTGTCGTAAGAACAATGCCTAACACCCCGATGCTAATCGGCCGCGGAGTTATAGCGCTGACAAGAAATGAGTATGTAAGTGATGAATCATATGACGATGTAAAACGTCTTTTCGGTGCCCTCGGCTCAGCCTTCGAGCTTGAAGAAGAACGGATGAACGATATCATCGCTTATACCTCATCATCCCCGGCATATGTTTTCCATTTTATTAAATCAATGATCGATAACGCCGAAAAACACGGGTTTGACCGCAGTTATATAAAGAATATAATATGCGACGCCGTAATCGGATCGGTCGAACTGCTGAAAAACTCCGAGCTTTCGGAGGACGAGCTTATACGAATGGTCTGCTCTCCCGGCGGAACCACTCTTGCCGCAATGAACGAACTGTATGAAGGCAAATTTGCGGAAACTCTTGACCGCGCGATGGATGCCTGCACCAAAAGAGCATACGAATTATCCGAAATAAAAGACAAATAAAATTATGGCAAAGAAGAAATTTAATTTATTCGAACTGTTTAACCCTACAAAAGACGGCAAGGGCGTTAAAAAAAACTCATACGGCGACGGATGGGGAAAACGCGATGCCCCTACATTCTTTAAAATGTATATAGAGAATCTCAGCCGCCTTTTGTCGGTTAATATCTATATGATTATAGGCAACTTCCCGCTGTTCTTCGGGCTTTTTGCAATGGGCGGCTATCTGAACAAGCATACGACGGCGCCGTCTTCGCAGCTGTTCGGACCTGTATACGGGATCTTCAAAATTAACCCCGGAAACCCCGCTGTATCTGCGCTGATGGGGGTGCACGGTATTCAGACCGAACTTTCGGTAAACACAACCGCAACCCTGATTCTTTTCGGACTCAGCGGTCTTGCGCTGTTTAGCTGGGGATATGTATCCGTCGGAACGACATACATTCTCCGCAATATAGTCAAAGGCGAACCGATTTTCATGTGGGACGATTTCTGGTACGCAATTAAACGCAATCTTTTCCAGGGAATGGTTGTCGGTATCCTTGATGTGCTGTTCATGGGTCTGCTTGCATATGACGTTGTCTTTTTCTATTATAATATCGGTCCGTTCCTCAACAATGTAATGTTCTATTTTTCGATTCTTCTTGCGGCAATATATTTTCTCATGCGGTTCTTCATCTATATATTGCTGATAACATTCAATCTGAAGATTCGGCATATCTACAAAAACGCATTCATCTTTTCGATCCTGAATATCAAGCGAAATGCGCTTGCAATCCTCGGAATCGCTGCCCTTGTCGTGATAAACTATGCGCTGTTTATAATGTATCTGCCGATCGGCATAATCCTCCCGTTCATCATCACTCTTTCAACGGGCGCTTTCATCGCAGCTTATGCAGCATACCCGAAAATAAAAGAGATTATGATAGACCCATATGTCGATGAAAATGAAGAAGAAATAAAGGAAGAACCGATATTCCGCGACATGGGCTGAAAACACGATGTTTTCAGCCTCATGATATGCTTCGGCATATTTGGTCAAAATGCCGTATTTGAGTTTATTAACCATTTTCTATTGAATTCCGATTGACAATATTGTATAATATAATCAGACGGGTTGCAGATTCAAGGGAGGTATTATGTTATGAAAAACAAAACGGTGCCTGCGCCGGAAAAGCAGGACCTGGCATCCTACCTCTTTCATCAGGGGACTAACTATCGCAGCTGGGAATATATGGGTTCTCACAGAATCGGCGATAACTATGTATTCCGAGTCTGGGCGCCCAATGCCGACTCTGTATGCCTGACAGGCGATTTCAACGGCTGGGATCCTGCCGAAAATCCGATGACAAGGATAACCGACGGCGGAATCTGGGAAACAAGCATTCCGGCGGTCGAATTTGAAGGCGGCAATGTCAGGTATAAATACCGCATTGTCCGCGACGGCAATGCCTGCCTGAAAGCGGATCCGTATGCTCAGAGCCAGGAAACTCTGATGCAAACCGCTTCAATAATTTACGACGCTCCCGAATACGAATGGCAGGACAAAGGCTGGCTTGAGTTCCGAAAAACGCAGATGACCCCGGGCAAAAACGGGATTTACTCATGTCCGATAAACATTTATGAAATCCACCTCGGATCATGGCGTACCCGTGACGGAAAAACCACAAAGGATGACAGCGACAATTATCTTACATATTCCGAGATTGCCG
>JAAZGC010000303.1 GCA_012511425.1 Clostridiales bacterium
ATACTGTATAAAAAGTATATCATAAAATCAATCGAAACGCAATGAAATATTTTATTAAAAGTGCATTAAAGCCAAAAAATCAATAGTTTTCAAGATAAGCCGCAATAAGCGTTTCGAGCTTCTTTTCGGCGCTTTTTTCCATCTTTGCCCATTCTGACATGAAGTCATTGGAATTTTTCGTAGCGAGGTTGCGGTAGATCATGCCGGCGTTCGCAAGACTGGCATAATAAACATAGGCAAATTCAGTCGAAACCGAGTCATGAATAATATCAACCATCTGAGCCGATATGTTGTCGCGGACATATTTGATTTTAAGCGCCGTCTCATACCATGCCGGAACGACATATTTCCAACTCTCCGAGCTCATCGCTTCAAGAACCGCGCCGGTCTCGTCGGGATGCGCGCAGTTTACGGGAATTACCCCTATCGATGCGCAGTCGTGGACGACCGTTCTGTATTTTTCCTGAAGCTCGTCCAGCTTCGGATACGGAAGGATGCCGAATTCGTCTTCCATGTCGCGAAGCCCTCTGGCGCCGCCGAGAACCTGGTTGCCGAGTATCAGAGTCCGTCCGTTCTTGAATATTTCGCCGGTAATATCCCCATCCTTTTGATGGATATAACTGCTCTCGTTCCAGAAAATCCTGTTCATCAGCTCAGCCGCTTTAATCTGCCGTTCTGTACCCATCGTGAAATACGGCGAGCCGTTTTCGTCGCGTCCGGTCAGGTGAATATCGGTCGCAAAGGCGAAGGCGTCGGTGCTTGAGTCGGCGTAATAAGTCGCAAAGCCGAATTGGTCTTCGGGATCGATCGTGCTGTCACCGTTTAAGTCGCTGTAGCAGCCTTTTATGTTCTGCTCCATAGATTCCATCGTCCAGCTGCCTTCAAGGGCTTTTGCGTAAAGCTCGTCCGGATTGCCGACGGCATTTTCGTATAATGTCTTGTTTATAAACAGAACCATTGCAACATAAAGCATATGCGTTGTGTAGTCGCCGAAAAAGAAGAACTTTTTGTCGCTGCCGATGGCGATTTCATCCATGTAGCTGCTGCACCACCACGGCTGGTCAATGTCTATATACGGCAGGTCGAGGAAGTTGTAATAAATGCCGTCGACAACTGTCGAAATAAGCCCGAACTGCTGTGCAACGGCGTAGTCATATGTAGTGTCGCCTGCCATGACCAGCTTTTTCAGCTCGCTGCCGGGTTCGTTGTATGATACATCGGAAGCGAAAATATTCAGATTGACATTAAGCCGCTCGGATACCGCCGCATTTCGCTCATATATCGCATCTTCAACGATTTCGCCGGTCGGTTCCTCCGGCCCCTCGATGAATTTTCCGCCGTATGAAGCCGCGGAAAAGATTCTATCGTCATCCCTCCGAAATCAAGGTCGTCCGGCAGATTGTCCTTAAAGCCGGAACGGTCGTTCGGGTCGGTCGTAACTTCGACCGTGGTTTCGATTTCCGCCGCAGTGGTTTCGGCATCGGATTTGCCGGTATCCCCGCATCCGGAAATCAGCGGCAGCGAGATTGCGGCCGCGAGGGAAATAGCAATGATTTTCCTAAAAATATTCATAATAACCCCCTGAATATGAAAAGACCATAAATCAATTATACCGCCTCATGGTAAAAAAAGCAATAGTTTTGACAAATTAATTTCAAGAAAAATAAACTTTTTTTCAGCCGCCGAATTATTGTAAAATCTGTGTTTATTATTATTCTGAAACAAATTCAGCTTGAAAAAGCCCTCGTTTTGTAGTATAATAAAAATGTCATAAGAACAACTGAAAGGTTTGCAATGCCTGAAATAAATAAAAACGGCGGCATACAATCTCCGAGACGCGCCCGCCGCAGTATAGCCAATTTAGACAGATCATCCGCACAGCCGCCGGGTATTTCGGAGCCCGAAAAGAAATCCGAAGACAGGCTCCGGAAAACTATCCGTCTGCCGGAAAAGAAGGATATCGGCTCGACCCGCGAATTCACGGGAGTCACGACGGCAAAGCGCATGGGGGACACACAGCAATTCCGCATGCCCGCCGGTTCCGTTTCCCGTCTGAGGAGAGATCCCGGATCGGTTTACAGGAATACGGGGTATTATAACCGCACTCAGCAGTTTTCTTCCGTAAGCCGAAATTTAGTCGCCGCTGACCAAAAGACCATGAATATAAGTAATGCGGGGAAACAAAATGCGGGTGCCGGGACAGGGGAAGGTTCGCCCGGCGCAACATCCCTGTATATTCCGCGGCAACAGCTGCCGTCAGGCCAGTCAAAATACAGAACATTAAACAATAACCCCGTTTATTCACCCGGAAAGAAGACCGCCGCACCGAAAAAAGAGGGAACAGCATCCATACTGCCGCTAATATTGAGCATCATTATAGCGGTGCTTATATTAACAGCTGCCATAATAATGGCGATAAGGCTTTTAGGCAGCCGAGACAAAGACGGCGAATCCGAAAGCACTACCGAAAGATACACCACCGCCCCGACCGACACCGTTGTGCTGGAAAACGCAGCGCCGGCAATAACGGAAGAACTGACTGCCATGATAGTTGAAGACGAACCCGACTGATTTACAATGATGAGAGGAGATCAAAATGGCAAAACTTGAAAAAACACTGACCGGAAACATTGACGAGATTGCCGAAAACATCAAAGAATCTGTACTTAAAGTCAGTTATACCGCTGCTTTTATAGATTCATGCAGTTACCGGCAATGACAACTGCCGCTGTAAGGTAATGGTCTTTGAGAGATACAGCTGGATGGGCGGAAATCGTGCAACCATAACCATTACGCTGTTTTCCGATGGCGGCGGTTCGGTCGAGCTGACCGCGATAGCCTCCGGCGGCGCACAGGGCACAACGAAACTAAACACCTACGGCGACGAGAGGATCATCAGGGAGCTTGATAAGATTCTGTAAGACCATTACCCCGAAACATCACGCAATATCCGAAAGCATACCGATGCCGCAAGGATATAACAAAATAACACACTGCGGAATAAAACGAAGAATAAGCAGCCTTTATGCCGCCTTTGAGGAGAATTGTATGGCAAAACTTGAAAAAACATTGTTAGGTGACATTGAACATATCGCTTTAACCATCCAACAAGGTATCCTCAAAGGCAGCATCAGCGCCACACTCGAGGATTCAAGCAGGTTTTACGGCACCGACGGTTCCCGCTGTATTGTTATGGTATTCGAAAGATACAGCTGGCTCGGCGGCAACCGCTTAAGTCTCGGCGTAACCCTGTTTTCTCAGAGCGGAGGTCCGGTAATGCTTTCCGCAATAGCTTCTGGCGGCAGTCAGGCCTTGTTCGTAAAATTCAACACTTTCGGCGAAGAAGCCTTTCTTTCAAAGCTTGAAGAAATTCTGAGCTATATGTAAAACAAAGACATAAAAATACATCCGATTTATTATTGTTCCGAAAACCGTCAGCGGAGGGAAATATGTCATTCACGATTGCATTTACCGGCGATATCTGCTTTCACGATCAGCGGGAAGCGGATTTCGAAAACTCAAAAAAGATCCTTGCCGACGTGATGCCGGTATTCGAGTCGGCCGATCTCGTTGCAATGAACCTTGAAAATCCGCTTGCGCCGGAAGGAATGGGAGAACCGATACCTAAAGCCGGCCCGAATCTTCTGGGCAGTGAGCGGAATATCGGCTTTCTTGCTGCCGCCGGCTGCGGCTTTGCCGATCTTGCAAACAACCACACCGGAGACTTCGGCGCAGAACCGCTCTACAACACGATACAGCTGCTCGAGGAAAACGGGATCGGCCACGCGGGAGCCGGCAGAAACCTGGACGAAGCATATAAAGCGTTCAGAATCACGAAGAACGGCATATCGCTTTCCATTGTATGCGTCTGTGAAAATGAATTCGGCGTTGCCGAATCGGATAAATACGGCACGGCAGGCTTTGAGATCGGAAGACTTGCCCGCAGGATCGCCGAAGAAAGAGAGATATCCGATTTCACAGTCGTAATGATGCACGGCGGTAACGAGTATAATCCGCTTCCGTCGCCGATGGTGCGCTCGCGCTACCGCCTTTTCACCGAGCTCGGCGCCGGCGCAATCATAGGCGGCCATCCGCATTGCCCGCAGGGAATTGAGTATTACAAAGGCAAACCGATAGTTTACAGCACCGGCAACTTCCTCTTTAAAGACTTCGGCGAGGTCGATGCGGCATGGACGCTGGGCTACATCGCAAAGCTGACGCTCGAGAAGGGCGAGTCCCCGAAAGTCGAAGCGATACCTTACCGTTTCGAGCCGGACGGCTCGGCAATCAACCTTTTAAAAGGCGAAGAATACGATATCTTCATGCGTCATCTCGACAAAATATCGGCTATAATCCCGGA
>JAAZGC010000304.1 GCA_012511425.1 Clostridiales bacterium
CCATTGATATGACCGAAATCAACTACCGGGGCGAGGCGGGGAGAAAGTTTGCACAGCTCGATGACTTCGTCCAGAGTGCCGAGCTGATTCTGCTTGCCCATCGTTTCAAGCCCTATTATAACACCGTTATCGGGTATTTCATCGAGAGCTGTCGTTAGGGTGTCCCGGGCGAGATCCATCGCTTCCTTGCGGGTGATCTTTGCCGCCGAGCCGGTGTGGACGACTATTATATTCGCGCTCATAAATGCTGCGGCGTTCAGGCTTTCGCGGATGTATCTGAGACTGCCCAGGCGTTTTTCCGGTTCGATTCCGGAAAGGGAGATATAATAGGGCGCGTGAAGGGAAAGAAGTATTCCCGCCTCTGCCGCCGCGGCGCCTACCGCCGCGAAAAACTCGTCTTTGCCGCGAACGCCGTTGCCGCTTTGAAATTCGTATGCGTCAAGCCCTTTTGCTTTTACCCATGCGGGCGCTTCGACATTGCTTTTATGTTTTTCCGCATTATAGCTTTCGCTGTTGCCGGCGGGGCCGAAGACGGCGGTTTTGCGTTGAGTCATTTATCTTAATCCTTTTTACTGTCTTTTGAAATATACCGCTCATATGCCGCAAGTATCGGCTTTTCGAGCGCCCGCTTGAATCGGAACGGCGGGGTCATTACGTCTTTTATCGGGTCAACCAGGATGGTTCTGATTCCCGCAAGCTTTCCCGCAAGAACGTCGGTGAAAAGCTGATCGCCCAGAAGCGCCGCATTTGACTTTTCGGCGCCCATATATCCGAGCGCTTCAAGAATGTGCTTTGGCAGGGGCTTTCCGCTTTTTGCGCGGAAACAGCAGTCCATGCCAAAGCAGAACTTCTCTACCCTCCCCCGGCTGTTGTTCGATACAAACGCAAATTTTATCCCGGCTGCTTCCATCGATGCAAGCCACTGCCGCACCTCCGGAGTCGGAGAGGGGTCATCGTAAGTTACGAGGGTGTTGTCTATATCCGAAATGACGGCTCTGATGCCGCACTCGGACAGCAGCTCGGGTGTAATCTCGTATATATTTTTAAAGCGCATATCCGGCCAGAAAAGCCGGGAGATAAGTCCCATCGCTCAGTCCTTTATGTTGAGTATCTTAAGCAGAGTGATTCTGCGGCGGACATACGGCGCGTATTTCATCGAAAGGTTCTTGAAGCGGGCGGTGTTCGGAAGTCCTATCTCATCAAGAGCGGTAAGAGCGCCGATTTTTTTCATATAATCCCGAAGAGCGCCGATGTCGGGCAATTCATTAACCAATCGGTTTATCTCCGGCTGAGCCGATTTTATCCTTTCCCGCGTCAGGGATGCGAGCGGGTCGGGGGTATTCTCGCCGATTATGCCGTCGGTAAGCGGGCCATAGATATGGGAAAGGTTTTCCCTTGTAAATTTGGGTTTTATATATTCCGCCGCAAGGTCTTCGTACGGAACCGATTTATAGCGTTCGAGGACGATAAGGGTCGAAACGCCGACCTTTTCGCCGTGGAGAGCGTCCGTCGGCTCCGACATGCAATGCATCTCCCAGAGATGAGAGAGATGATGCTCGGCGCCTGACGCCGGGCGGGAGGAGCCGTGGTATTGTATCGTCATGCCGGTCATAACCAGTCCTTCCATAACGGCTTCGGCAAAGCCGGGGTCATCGGGATCGAGGGCGAGTACTTTATCGATGGCGCGGTTAATCAGATCTGTCAGTTTGTCGTCCAGAACTTCGTCCATGAGACATTGCGCGGCGCGCCAGTCAAGCAGGCTTATATACTTACCCAAAATATCGCCGACGCCGGAAAGGGTAAGCCGTAGCGGTGCCGATGAAAACACGGCGGGATCGGCAAAAAGCGCAACCGGCGCTTTTGACGGCAGGGTGGCTTTGCGGCCGTCTATCGTCATAGCTGCGACAGATGAAACAAAGCCGTCAACCGAAGCGGCAGTCGGATATGATACAAAAGGAATCCCCGCTTTTGCCGCAGCATAGCGGGTTATATCGCTGATCGATCCGGAACCGCAGGCGACGGCAAAGCCGTATCCGCCGTCTTCAAGTCTTTGCGCGGCGGCGTCTCCGTTTGTATCGGTTGCGACGGCTCCGGCTTCAAAAGTCATTTGCGGAAGCCCGGGGAAATCGCGTCGGGCGATATGTTCGGTGTTCTCATCGCAGACGACAAGTCCTTTTTTTGAGGAAAATTCTTCCGAGAAATATTTATAAGCCTCTTTTTTGGCTTCTTCTCGTATAATCAGGGTTTTTGTAAAAGGACCCGGAGAAATAACCGGCATTTTCTACCTCCCTGCGGGCGGGATTTACTTGTTTTACACAATATTGTCAAAGATATTACAAACATTTTACCACCTGAAAATAAATATGTCAAGTAAAATAGATGTACAGAAATTAAAGAAGCTTTATATCTTATGCTATTTTTGCCGCAGGAAAATTAAAACGGCGATTTCGTTTAAATTTTTGTTAAATCGAGCCCTAAAACCTTGGATAGTATTGACAAATCCCGGATGCGGTGATATAATTTAGTCAGTTAAACTTTGCGATTGAACTTTTAGAATATCTATAATGAGGAGGAATATTCATGAAAAACAGATTGGCGGCGTTTATTTTAGCCGCCGTGACCATCCTTAGCCTGCTGAGTCTCAACGTATTCGCGGGCGGAGTATCTTCGGGAGAGCTTTCTTACTGGATCGACCTTGCAAAAGCTTCTCCGTCAAAAATGATAACGGTTCCTACATCGGTTTCCGTGACGGCAGACACGGTTATACCCGCCAATGTAACGATAATCATGACGGCAACCACCATACTGACAATAAAAGACGATCTTAAGGTCGACGGCCGGCTCAACATAAACGGTTTGCTTTATATAACCGATACCGGAAAGATTGATCCGTCATCTGCAGGCATTATCGCCTACCCCTATATCGAATATATCGGCACCGATCCTACCGTTACGGTTCCCAAGTATATCGCTCCTCCGTTTTATTACCCTCCGTATCCTTACTATTTCGGCACTTATTACGACCCCTATGCAGGCTTTGACTATCACAGCTCCGAATACATTATCGACGGAGTGTCATATGACGTTTCGCTTCCGTGGTGGTGGTATTACGGTTCCGGCTATCCGCAGACGCTTGTTCCGACATATACCTATTCGGGCTACACCTGCCCGATTCATCTGAAGCAGTATGTTTACTGCCCTGTCTGCCGCGTCTACTACTGCCCCAATTGCACTTCCCACGTCCATTCCGTCACTTCGGCTTATCCGACCGAGCTCCCGAACGGGATGACTTATCAGGAATATCTGCAGTATATCTATAACTACTATCTGTTCCCGTCATCCTGGGATTTCTCCGAATATGACAATTACATTGCATATCTCAACTCGGTTTACTACCGCGATTATTATGCGAAATACGTCTACAACCACTACCGCTGCCGTCCCGGCATAGCTTCGCTTCCCTCGGGAGTGGTCGAAGCCGGAACCAAGGTATCGCTTTCGACTCAGACCTCAGGCGGCACGATTTATTACACCCTCGACGGCTCCACGCCGAATGCGG
>JAAZGC010000305.1 GCA_012511425.1 Clostridiales bacterium
GGCGATAAGCACCATCTGCAGCTCCCCGCCGGACATCTCGCTGCAGCGGCGGTCGGCAAGATGCGCGACTCCCAGCCGCCGAAGCGCCGACATCGCCGCGTCCTTGTCCTTTTTCGACGGATTTGAGAAGACTCCCCCTCGCCCCGCGCGCCCGAGCAGCGCCGTTTCGTAGGCGGTGTAGCCGCTGCAGACGCCTTTTGCCTGCGGCACGTATGCGATCCTGCTCCAGAGCCTTGACGGCGGCATAGACGAGATTTCTTCATCGTCGAGGGTGCAACTGCCGCCGTCCCATTTGAGGAAATTCATAATGCAGCGGAGCAGGGTGGTTTTTCCCGAACCGTTCGGGCCGAGTATCGCGACAAGCCGCCCCGGTTCGATGTCTATCGAGAGGTCTTTTATTATCGGCTCGCCTTCCCGGTAGGAAAACGAGCAGTTTTTGAGCGAAAGTTTCATTTAACGCCTCCGTTCCCGTTCTCCCGGCGCATAAGATAGATAAAGAAGGGCGCGCCGATAATCGCCGTCAGTATCGAGACGGGAATTTCTGCGGCGGTAAGGCTTCTCGCCGCCGTGTCGACGGCTATCATGAACGCCGCGCCCGCGAATATCGACGCGGGTATCAGCCGCCGCTGATTTGAGCCGAATATCAGCCGCATCATGTGCGGCACCAGAAGCCCGACCCATCCGACCTGCCCGCACATCGAGACGCAGGAGGCGGTTATCGCAGTCGCGCAGACGACCGCCGAGATTCGTAGTTTCTTCATGTCGACGCCGGAACTCCGCGCTTCGTCGTCCGAAAGGGAAAGCAGATTCAGCCGCCAGCGCAGAAGAAAGAGGACGGTTATTCCGATGATTATGAGCGGCGCGCCGAGCGCCATCCCCGCCCATGACGCCGACTGCAGCGACCCCATCAGCCAATAGGTGATTGACGGCAGCTTGTCGTCGGTGTCGGCGGCGAATTTAATGAGGGATATCAGCGCGTTGAAAAGCGATTGTATCATTATCCCGGCGAGCACCGCCGCCGAGGTTCCGTTCCCCCTTGACGGCGAAGTGAGTTTTGTCAGCACGACGGCCGCCCCACCGAAAAGCAGCGCCGAGAGCTGTATCGGTAATATCCCTCCGCCGAGGAGTATCGCCAGCGCCGCGCCGAACGAAGCGCCGGAGGCTACGCCCAATGTGTCGGGAGTGGCGAGCGGATTTTGAAAAAGCCCCTGATAGGCGCTGCCGGAAACGGCAAGTCCCGCCCCGCAGAGCGCCGCCAGAATTATCCGGCGCAGCCTCATGCCGATGACGGCGTCGGCTCTTTCCGCCGCACCGCCGGTGAAAAACCGCATGACCGCCCCGGAAAAATCGGCGGGGGAGACTGCGAATCTTCCGATAAGCAGCGCCGCGAATGCGAAGACAAGCGGCAGAATTATAAGTATTACGGCGGCAAGCGGGGGAAGCCCGAGCCGCGGCGTTTTTGCGTTATTCTTCATGGCGCTGAATCACATTCGAATATGAAGTTTTGCAGGAAACGCCGCCGAGCCGCCCGATCCTGCCCGACATCGCCGAGATTATATCCTGCGGCGCATCGACGACAACAGAAATGACCGAAACGCCCCGCTCGCGGTAGGGGATTCCCATCCTGCCGACTATCCGGTCGCCGTATTCGTGTAAGATCGCGTTCAGCTTTTCCGCTGAATCCGCGTCTTCGACAATTATGCCGAGCAGCGCCAGCCGGGTTTCATAGCTTCCCATAAAAACTCCTTTTTTATCAAAACAAAAAGCCGTGTCTACGGAAGACACGGCGCAAAAATCCCGATAAGGATGGTGTTATTTTTTTCGTGTCTTCCGCCTCAAATAAAAATTTTCGGTGTCAGTATATATATTATAACTCCCGGGGCAAAATAATTCTACACTAAAATTGTAAACATTATTTCCGCCTGCATAAAACGCCCGAAAACGATAAATTTTACATAATATGGATTGAAAGCGAGGGAACCTTTGAGTTATAATAATATGGAATAATAAAATAACACAAGACAGGATAGATAAATGAAAAAGACCGATATGACCGTCCTCGTCGTCGGCGGCGGCGGACGGGAACACGCCATCGTAAAGAAGCTTTCGGAAAGCCGGAGGGTGAAAAAGCTCTATTGCGCGCCCGGCAACGCCGGAATCGCCGACATCGCCGAGTGCCTGCCGATAAAAGCGACCGACATCGACTCGATGATCTCGGCGGCGAAGGACATCTCCGCCGACCTCGTTTTCGTCGCGCCGGACGATCCTTTGGCGCTGGGAATGGTAGACAGGATGACAGAAGCCGGCATCCGCGCTTTCGGCCCCTGCGCCCGCGCCGCGATGCTCGAAGGCTCGAAGGTCTTTTCCAAAGGGCTGATGAAGAAATACGGCATACCTACCGCCGGCTACGAAGTTTTCGACTCGCCCGAAAGCGCGCTTGAATATATAACGGCGAAAAACGAATACCCGATAGTTGTCAAGGCGGACGGACTTGCGCTCGGAAAAGGCGCCGTAATCGCCGAAAACGAAGCGGCGGCGAAAGCGGCTCTCGAAACGATAATGCTCGAAAAAGCCTTCGGCAGCTCCGGCGACAGAGTTGTTATCGAGGAGTTTTTGAGAGGACCCGAATGCACCGTCCTCAGCTTCACCGACGGCGAGACCGTCGTCCCGATGGTGTCAAGCCAGGACCACAAGCGCGCGCTTGACGGCGACCGCGGTCTCAACACCGGCGGCATGGGCGCTTTCTCGCCCTCCCGCTTTTATACCCCGGAGATCGCGAAGCTATCCGAAGAAACGGTTTTCAAGCCGACAATAGACGCGCTTCGGGCGGAGGGGATAATTTTCAAGGGAGTTATCTACTTCCAGCTCATGCTGACCGAAAGCGGCCCGAAAGTTATTGAATATAACGCCCGCTTCGGCGACCCGGAGACTCAGGCCGTGCTGCCGCTTTTAAAAACCGACCTTGTCGATATAATCGACGCCTGCATCGACGGCGGACTTGCGGACATCGGCCTTGAATGGAGCGATAAAGCAAGCTGCTGCGTTGTAATGGCGAGCGGCGGCTACCCGGAAAAATACGAAAAGGGCTTTGCGATAAGCGGTCTTTCCGAAGCAAACGCCCTGCCCGACACCTATGTTTACCACGCCGGAACCGCGCTTAAAGACGGCAATATCGTCACCGCCGGCGGACGGGTTTTAGGCGTTACGGCGCTGGGAGAAAATCTCGCTCGGGCGATAGAAAAAGCCTACATCGGAGTTTCAAAAATCAGCTTTGCCGGCGCGCATTTCAGAACCGACATCGGCAGAAAATAATCGGAGAATAGAATTGGTTTTAGTCATAGGCGGAGGCGCCGCCGGGCTTATGGCGGCGGGAAGGCTCTGCGAGCTTGGCGTCCCCGCCGCCGTGGTCGAGCATAAAGACCGCACCGCGCTCAAATTAGGGATAACCGGCAAGGGCAGGTGCAACCTTACAAACGACTGCGCCCAAGACGAATTTCTTTCAAACATCCCGCGCAACCCGCGCTTTTTATACACCGCTCTTTCAAAATTCAGCCCCCGGGATGCGATGGCGTTTTTTGAGTCATTGGGCGTTCCGCTGAAAACCGAGCGGGGAAAGCGGGTATTTCCGGTCTCCGACCGCTCCCTCGACGTCGTCGCCGCTCTGCGGCGGTATTCTAAAGGCGCGGAATTGATTTCCGGTTTCGCGGAGGAGCTGATAATCGAAGACGGCGCGGCGAGAGGCGCAATTCTTTCCGATGGGCGGAGGATATATTCCGACGCAGTTATCGTCGCGACCGGCGGGCTTTCCTATCCCGCGACCGGCAGCACCGGCGCCGGATATGCCCTCGCGCGGCAGGCGGGAATTGAAGTAACGTCGCTTTCTCCGTCGCTTGTTCCGCTTAATGCCGAAGAAGATTTCTGCTCAGAGCTTATGGGGCTGTCGCTTAAAAACGCTGCGCTCCGGATTTACGGCGACAAGAAAAAGCCGGTATTTCAGGATTTCGGCGAGATGCTGTTCACCCATTTCGGCGTCTCCGGGCCGATGATACTCTCCGCTTCCGCCTACCTTGATTTTTCGGCGGGAAAGACATACAAGGCGAAAATCGACCTCAAACCCGCGCTTGACGAATCGATGCTTGATGCGAGGATTCTGCGGGATTTTTCCGAAACGCCGAACCGCGAGTTTCAGAATTCCCTCGACCGGCTGCTGCCGAACAAGCTGATACCCGTCGTGGTCAGGTTTACCGGCATCGACCCGGCGGCGAAAGTCAATTCGGTAACCAAGGAACAGCGCCGAAAACTCGCCGAAACGCTCAAAGGATTTGAGCTGACGATTATCTCGGCAAGACCGATTGAAGAAGCGGTTATCACCCGCGGCGGGGTTTCGGCAAAGGAGCTTGACCCGCGGACGATGGAAGCAAAAAAACTGCCGGGGCTTTATTTTGCGGGAGAAGTCATCGACGTCGACGGCTATACCGGCGGCTTCAATCTCCAGATCGCCTGGATGACGGCGCGGCTGGCGGCCGATGCGGCCGCCGAATCGGCAAATAAAACGACTTATAAGGATGTATAAAAATGTCGGGTAAATATATACAGATAGCCATCGACGGCCCCGGAGGGGCGGGAAAAAGCAGCCTTGCGAAAGGACTTGCGGCGGAACTCGGAAAAACAATGCCCTTTGTCTATGTCGACACCGGCGCGCTTTACCGCGCGGTCGGGCTGTACGTTCTGCGCCGGGGGCGGGATACTTCGTCTCATGAAGCCGTCGCCGGCTGCCTTGACGACATCAACATCACGATGGAGCATAAAGACGGCCGCCAGGCGGTTATTCTGAACGGAGAAGACGTAACGGGGCTTATCCGCACCCCGGAGGTTTCGATGGCGGCGTCCGACGTTTCGGCGGTGCCGCAGGTGCGTCAGTTCCTGCTTTCCTGCCAGCGAAGCATCGCTGATACCGTATCCGTAGTAATGGACGGCCGGGATATCGGGACGGTTATTCTTCCCGAAGCCGACGTTAAGATATTTTTGACCGCCGGAGTTGCCGAAAGAGCCAAGCGCCGATGGCTGGAGCTGCGCGAAAAGGGAAGCGCGAAAACGCTTGAAGAAGTCCGGGCGGAGCTCGAACTGCGCGACAAAAACGATTCGAGCCGTGCCGCCGCGCCGCTGAAGCCGGCTCCCTATTCGATACTTTATGACAACACCGTCCATGACCTTGCCGAATGCGTCGCATGGGCGAGCGGCATCGTGCGCGAAAAATGCAGCGATAAGATAGCGCTGCTTGAAGCAGCGGTTCCTTCTTCGGAGGCGCATCAGGCTAAGGAGAAAATATGAGCTACAAAGGTGTTTATGACTTTTTGGGACCGATCGTCCGCCGGTTTTTCAATATCCGGGTTTCGGGTACCGAAAACGAGCCGCTTAAAGGGCCGTTTATCGTCTGCGCGAACCATATGTCAGACAGCGATCCCATAATCCTTGACGCGGCGCTGCGGCATCAACTGCGCTATTTTGCCAAAGAGGAGCTTTTCCGCATCCCGCTTTTCCGCCGGCTGATAATCGCGCTCGGCGCCTATCCGGTCAAAAGAGGAATGTCGGATGTCCGCGCCATCCGCAAGACGATAGAGATACTCGAAAACGGCGAGGTCGTCGGGATGTTCCCGCAGGGTACCCGCCATCCGGGCGTAAACCCCTGCGAGACAGAAGTGAAATCCGGCGTCGGCATGATGGCGTGGCGGGCGAAATCGCCGGTGCTGCCGGTGCTTATCCAGACAAAAGGCTGGAGAGTAGCCCCCTTCAAACGGGTAAACGTTATAATCGGGCGGCTTATCGGCTTTGACGAATTCGGCTTTACCAACGGCAACAAGGCCGAATACGACAGCGCGTCGGCGCTTATCTTCGAGCGGATAACCGAGCTTATAACCGACCCGGACGGCGGCGACAATCTGCTGCTCCCCGCGCCGAAGGAAAAATTCGAGCTTATCGAAGGGCCGAAAAATCAGGTCAGGTGGGACAGTTGAATTACGAACTCTGCCCTCACTCCGGATTCTGCTTCGGAGTCAGCCGCGCGGTTTCGGCGGCGGAGGAGCTTGCCGAATCAAAAAAACCGGGCGAGCGGCTGCTGCTGCTCGAGGAGCTTATCCATAATCACCTGGTAATGGAGGAGCTGCGGCGGAGCGGCGCCGAGATGGTCATGCCGGATGAGCTCGACTCGATATACAGAGAATCACGGGACGCCTCCCGGATCACCGTGGTGATAAGGGCGCACGGCATCGAAAAGGCGCTTCGCGAAAAGCTCCGAAGGCTCGAAGAGGCCGACCCACGCATCCGGATTTTCGACGGCACCTGTCCCGAAGTCAGCCGGATACATAAGATTGTAGATGAGAATACCGCTGCTGTAAGCGGCGGTATTCAAAAGCCGCTTATCGTCATCGGCTCGCCGGGGCATCCCGAAGTCAGGGCGATAATGTCATACGCTCACGGCGCCGCAGTCGCGGTAAATTCGCTCGGCGAACTCGAAGAACTGCTGCGTCATAAAAAATTTACAAATGACGGATTTATGACCGACCGGGCGGGGGAGGGCGATTTGTCCGATTCCGGCGTGGCTGTTGTGGCGGTTGCGCAGACCACCCAAATGTTAACGGAATGGAAAAAATGTCGAAAATTTATCAAAAACCTATATACAAATGCTATAATTTTTGATACAATATGTAGAGTAACCGAATTGCGACAGAATGAGGCCGAACTACTTTCCCGCAGAGCGGACCTCATGGTTATCATCGGCGACAGATTAAGCTCCAATACCGCCAAACTGTATGAGATTTCAAAGAAGAACTGCAGAACGGTATTCGTAGACGGAGTCGGAGCCGCAGCGGAACTCCACGTTCCGGGCGGGATAAAAGTGGGCATCGCCGCGGGCGCTTCAACGCCCGGCGGTATTATAGAGGAGGTCATACGAACCATGGAACAGAACGAGAACATCAACGCCTCGATGAACGAGGAGAAAGGAATGGCTGTAACGGAAGAAAATTTTGAGCAGATGCTTGAAGAGTCGCTGAAGCCCCTTACGACGGGCGAAGCCGTCACCGGTATCATCACCAGCATCGGCGCAAACGAGATCCACGTCGATCTTATGTCAAAATGCACCGGTATAATCCCGATTTCCGAGATTACCGATGAATCCGGCGCAAAACTGGAAGAAATGTTCAACGTCGGAGACGAGATCGAAGCTATCGTAGTCAAAGTGAGCGATCTTGACGGCGTTGCGACTCTGTCGCGCAAGCGCGTCGAGAACATCATCAACTGGAGACGCATCGTTGCGGCTTACAACGAGCAGACCGCTCTTGAAGGGAAAATTGTTGAGGTCGTCAAGAGCGGCGTCATCATACTGCTCGAGAGCATAAGGGTATTTATACCGGCTTCCCAGTCGGGAATCCCGCGCGACGGCGATCTTAATACTCTTATCGGAACTACCCAGAGAGTCAAGATCATCGATCTCAACGAGCAGCGCCGCCGCGCGGTTGCGTCCATCAGAGCCGTCCTCCGCGAGGAGCGCAAGGCTGTTGAAGCCAAATTCTGGGCAGAGATCGAAAAGGGCAAGCGCTACGAAGGAATCGTCAAGTCATTTATGCCTTACGGCGCATTTGTCGATCTGGGCGGAGTGGACGGCATGGTCCACAGCTCGGAGCTTTCCTGGAAGCGGATCAAGCATCCGTCCGATGTCGTTTCGCTCGGGCAGAAGATCGACGTCTATGTCAAGGATTTCGATCCCGACCGCCGCCGCATCTCGCTCGGATATAAGACCGAGGAGAGCAACCCGTGGAACGTCTTTATCGAGAAGTACAAGAAGGGCGACGTTGCTGTCGTCAAGATAGTCAACCTTATGCCTTTCGGCGCTTTCGCCGAAGTGGTTCCGGGAACCGACGGACTTATCCACATCTCGCAGATCACCGACCA
>JAAZGC010000306.1 GCA_012511425.1 Clostridiales bacterium
ATGATGCCGATCTTCAAGCAAACGGTCAAGTATTGAATCCGAAACTGCATAACTCTCAAAATGCAGATGATACAAACGGATCGGTTTTTTGACCAATACTTCATGAAAATCACGGAAATTAATGAAGATTATCAGCCCGGGAACAATGTTATATATACGGTCGTTTACCTGAAATGTTCCCTCTCCCGATACAAAAAGCTCTATTTCAAGGTTGTCGTGCCAGTTCATATTGTAGTTTTGGTCGATTTTTTTCTCGCAGACATATATTCCGGTATTGTCGGTATATTTGTTTGAGTCGTTTGATGCGGAAATATTCAGGTTTTCGTTGTTAAATCGATTGTTCGTATCAGACACGGTCAAGCTGCTTCCCTCCTATTTGTTTATTCTCGGCAGTTTATCTATTACTTTGATCATATAGACAATCACCGCTATGGTTATCATCAGAGCTGCAAGTGTAAGAACCTGCTGAGCATATATCGTAATACCGAATATTTTGTTTCCGTTGTTTTGTATTACCGAGAGTATCTTTCCTCCGATCAGCGAAGCTATGAATGACGAAACTCCCCCGGCAGCGTATTTAATACCGAATGCCTTGTGAATTTTATCCTTTTCGACATAATCATATATAATATTCATTACACCTGAGTTAATTCCCGCCATGCTTACGGCATAAACACAGTAGTAGACAGTAAACATTACGCGGCCGTTTGAAGGTACGGTAAATATATTGATAAAGAATGCAGCCAACGCTATTAAAAAACAGCGGATAAGCAGTTTTGACCAGGAACGTTTGTCTGCATATCTTCCGAAAGGTTTGGAAAACGCGACTCTTGAAACCGCATACAGTACGCTTAATATTGATACATATTTAAGTGAAAAGCCCAGCTCGTTAATTTTATAGACACCGTAAAACGGAATGCAGATTCCTACGCCGAAATTCCATATTATGTCAATCAGCATGAGCTTTCCGATTATTTTATCCGTAAAAGACTCTTTGATCGAGAGCCAAAGATTCACCTTGGTTTCTTTTGTATTGTCGTTTTTCGGATTTACGGAATCATTTGGATCTTTTATAAGCAGCATTACTGCAAGATGAACCAGTGATAATGTTAAAATCGTTATACCGCAGACAAAAAAACCTATATTATCTTCACCGGCTGCATGATAATAGTCAACCAACGCTCCCATAATGAATGTAAAAATCATACCCGATATAAGAGAGACGATTTCTTTCGTCGCGGTAAATGTTCCTCTTGAATTTCCCGGAACGAAAGACATCATGTAACTGTATTTAAAAGGAGATATAATATTTGAGATAATATTTCCGCCGAGAAACAAAACCGCAAAGAGAAGAGTGGAAAGCCATTTCGGGCAGCCGAAGAGCGGGATCAGATAAAGTGAAACGAACATGAGCTGATTTGCAAGATGCATCCTCGTGATCCAGCGCTTGATCCCTGTCGATTTTTTATAAATAACCGAACTCAGCTGTGCAAGAAAAGATAGTGCTGCCAGCTGAGATATTATACCTGTAACCGCATCGGAAACGCCGTTTCGTGTAAGCAAGGTTGCGAAAAATGCATCGGTTACCATAAGATATATGAAATATTCCACTGCCGCCTCGATAATATATAACAGGCGGTTTTTCGCGGAAAAATCATTTTCAGGCACACTTAACATATTGTCATTCTCCGAATTAACTTTAAAAGTATTATAGAGCATAACAGTTAAAAAGTCAAG
>JAAZGC010000307.1 GCA_012511425.1 Clostridiales bacterium
AGCGCTGCGGAATTACCATTCCTAAGGAGGCGAGCGAAAGATACCGCAAAACCGAGGAAGTCAGCCGTGAAAGAGTGCTGGCAATGAATCTCGATGCCGCCAAGTTTTTCCGGGAGCAGCTCAATTCGGCTCGCGCTCCTATGGATTATCTTTTGAACCGCGGTTACAGCCCCGCCTTAATAAGGCGTTTCGGTCTCGGCTACGCACCGAATGAATTCGGCGCACTCACCGCGCATATGTCGGCACTCGGATACAGCGAAAAGGAACTTTCAGCTGCATTTCTCTGCGGAATAAGCAAGAAAACCGGCAAACCTTACGATTACTTCCGCGGACGAATCATCATTCCGATAATAGATACCCAAAAGGATGTTATCGCATTCGGAGGCAGAGTTCTTGACAATTCAATGCCGAAATACCTTAACACCAGCGACACGCCGGCATTCAAAAAGAGCCGCAGTCTTTTCGCTCTCAATTATGCCAAAGCGAGCTGTGCCGACGAATTGATCCTCTGCGAAGGTTATATGGATGTCATGGCGCTTCATGACGCCGGATTTACCAACTCCGTGGCCACCCTCGGCACCGCTATAACAAACGAACATGCCAGGATGATGAAGCGCTATACAAAGAAAGTGCTCATCGCATACGATGTCGACGAAGCCGGTCAGAAGGCAGCGGATAAAGCTTTTCGCCTGTTCGACGAAGTCGGTCTCGAGGCGCGGGTGGTGCGTGTCCGTGATGCGAAAGACCCGGATGAATATATTAAAAAATTCGGTCCCGAAAGATTCAGGATGATACTGAATGAGGGAAGCTCAAGATTCGATTTTCAGACGGAAAACATCTTAAAACAATATGATATTACCGACCCGCAGCAGAAAATCTCCGCGCTCAGAGAGATCGTTTCGGTTATAGCCTCGGTATATTCAAGCGTCGAGCGCGATCTTTATATGCACAAAATTTCCGAAAAACTTTCCGTTCAATATGAAAGCCTTAAAAATGATGTCAGAAGCGCCATTCGCCGCAGCAGAAAAAAAGCCGAGGAGAGCGAAACCAACCGGATATATCTCGCCGCGGCGGGTTTCGGCGGACGGAACATGCGCGAAAAGCTGAATACCCTTACTTCGTCTTCCTCCGAAGAAGCGGTTCTGGGTATGCTATTAATGTATCAGGAATATGCAGAACTCGTAAGAAGCGGCAAAGTTGCTCTGAGTGAAGAGGATTTCGGAACGGATATCGGTAAGCGCCTTTATGACCTTATAATAAATAAATGCAGCGGAGGAGAAAAGCCGGAAAACTTCCTGAATGAGCTGTTCACACCGGATGAGATAGGTCTTGTAACCGGCATAAAGGTTGCCCGGGAAAAGTTATCCAACACGGAAGAGATCTTCCGGGACTGTGTTTCAAATCTCAGGAGCCGCAAAACCGGTGAAGACAACAGCGAAACTGCTTCCATAAGCGATATAAATGATTTATTGAATAGAAAAAGACAGGATTTTGAAAACAATCGGGAGGAATAATATATGGCAAGTGATAAGAAGCTTGATATAAGAGAGCTTATCGAAAGAGGGAAGTCCAAAGGTTCGCTTACCAATAACGAAATAATGGAGGCGCTGGAAAATGTCGATTACGACATCGACCAGATCGATAAGCTCTATGATACCCTTGAAAACATGGGTATCGAAGTCACCGGTTATCTCGATACCCCGGATTTCGAAGAGATCGAAAGCGAAACCGAACAGTATGAATCGGCGGAAGATATGGAAAAGATGCTTTCCCAGGAAGGTCTTCCGATCGACGATCCGGTCCGGATGTATCTGAAAGAGATAGGAAAAGTTCCGCTTCTGACTTCCGAAAAAGAGCTTGACCTCGCCGAAAGGATGTCCAGGGGTGACGAGAGAGCCAAACAGGATCTTGTCGAAGCAAACCTTCGCCTGGTCGTGTCGATAGCAAAAAGATATGTCGGCAAAGGGATGTTCTTCCTCGACCTGATCCAGGAAGGCAACCTCGGGCTTATGAAGGCGGTTGATAAATTCGACCACAACAAGGGATACAAGTTCTCGACATACGCCACATGGTGGATAAGACAGGCGATAACCCGTGCAATAGCCGATCAGGCAAGGACGATCAGAATACCGGTTCATATGGTTGAAACTATTCATAAGGTCAGCCGCATTTCCAGACAGCTTCTTCAGAAGCTCGGCCGCGAGCCTTCTCCCGATGAGATCGCCCGCGAAATGAATATGTCCGGAGATAAGGTTCGCGAGATACTTAA
>JAAZGC010000308.1 GCA_012511425.1 Clostridiales bacterium
ATCAAATAAAAAACAGACATGAAAATTCCCTCCCGCGGCAGATTGATCCTTTTCTGCCATGTGAGGGAATTGGTTTATTTTATTTGTTCTTTTCGGCAAGCGCTCGCACTTCATGTATCCAGTCAAGCATGGGTTGACCGATATAGCGCTCAGGATTGGCGTTGAGTTGTCTTAATACCTCTTCTGAAGAAGGGCGGGCTTCGACGCAGAGCAGTTCCGCATTGCCGCAGTTTGTTTTGCGCACCAGTCCCGCTTCTTCAAGCGCCGATTGCATCGCGACGGCGTCGTAGAAAGGCCAGAGTCCCTCTCCGAACCTTTCGAATACCATCAGCCGGGAACGATATTCGTCGGCGCGGGCTTTGTCTGGGACGGCATTTAGCAGGCTTTCTAAAAACATCCCTTCAAGCATATGCTTAAAAGTATGATACATCATGCTCACGCCGACGAAAACGACCTTTGCGTTGCGCTCGTACATTTTATACCAGGGCGAGGTGTCGCAGAAGGCATATTCTCCGAACGGACAGAGTCTCGGTTTTCCTGCGGTGTGTTCGTATGTCAGCTCATATGCTAACTTTCCGCGCGCTGCTACCGAGTGGGTGGCCTGATTTGAGCGGTATACATAAGGCTGCTTGCGAAAATACTCGGTAAGCCAGCCCGCATCGCTGGGTTTGTCCATATACCAGGTTTTATATGAGTTTTTAAAGTCGACCTGGCATAGGGTGGGGGCGACAAGGGTGCCTTCTTTGCCGAGCAGCGACTCAAAACCGGCGATCACCGCCGCTGCGCCGCCGTCGACAGGACCGAGACTTTTATATGAAGAATGGAAAAGGCAGATATCTCCCGCTTTGATTCCCAGCTCCGAAAGAGCCGCGGAAATATCGGACGATGTGATCATATCCGCACCTAATTACAACTCGAAGAGTCGGGCGGCGTTGTCGTATGCTATCTTGCGGAAGGTGGTTTTGCTTATCTTTCCCGTCTGTTCCCAGGAAATGAGCAGGCTGTCAAGCTCTACCGGCATACCGTCAAAGCACATGTCGGTGCCGAAGAAAAGTCTGTCTTCAAATTCGGTAAGGAAGCGCGGACCGTATTTTTCGTCGCGGGCGATGGCGTTATAGGCGGTGAAGTCGGAAAGATCGCCCATCAGATTCGGATAGAGGCGCAGGAGCTTCGGAACAACGCCCTCTTCTTCGATTGGCGTCTTCGGCAGGCGTCCCACCTGACCGCCGAAAGGCTTAAAGAAGAAACAGCGTTCGCCGACGGTTTCAAGTCTGGCAATCTCGCTCCAGAAGACCGGACCGTGTCCGAATATCTTGAGATTCGGGAAAGCCATAAGGGAATATTCAAGCTGCGGCAGTCCCGGATCGTCGTAAAGACCGAAATCGCCTTCTCTCTGACCGGTGCCGTCGTATACCACCGGCAGACCGACTTTCTCGGCGCACCGGAAAAGATTTTGAACCCGGTAGTCCATCAGCTCCATCGACGGCATTATCTCACCTACACCTTTGCAGCCCTTCCCTTTGTAGTGTTCAAGGAGCTTGTCAAGCGGCGAGTGTGGGGAGTTATCCATCGCGCGGGGGTCGATGTTGCAGTAGGGGATGAAGCGGTCGGGGTATTTTTCGCTCATCTCGATTATATCTTCCACCGCCTGCGGCAGATATATCTCCGGGTTGACTACCGGCAGCAGCACCGCCATATCGACTTTCATCTCGTCGTAGCGCCGTATAAGCTGCTCGGGGGTGCAGAATTGATATATCGGCGGGGTAATGCGGAAAGCGTGGCTGTGAATGTCAATGAACATTGTTTGACCCTCCCGAATTATATGCAGTTATATTTTGTCTTCTTTCACTTAAGTTTCAGCAGCTTATGCAGTTTTACCACATCTCCGGCGCCCATTGTGATAACAAGATCGCCTGACCTTGTGTTTTCTTCAAGCCAGCCGGCAATTTCGGCAAAGCCGCCTAAATATTTGCTGCCGGTATCTGCGGCAAACCGTTCAGACGAGACGGAAAAATCGGCCGGGTTTTCCCTTGCGGCGAAAATATCGGAAATTATCATTTCATCTCCCGGCTTTTTCGATGTAAATATCTCTTTAAAACGGTCGTAAAAATCGGCGAGTCTCGAAAAAGTATGCGGCTGGAAAACGGTTATAACGCGCTTAAAACCAAGCCTTGAAACGGCTTCGAGGGTTGCCTCGACCTCGCTAGGATGATGCGCGTAATCGTCGTATAAAACGGCTCCGCAGCTTAGTATGCCTATCCTCTCAAAACGGCGGGCGCAGCCGGTAAACTGAGGCAGGGTCGATTTGATGACATCGGCGCCGATACCGTTTATCCGCGCCGAAGCGATGGCTGCCAGGGCGTTATATATATTATGGATGCCAACGACGGAAAGATCGCAGGAAACGAGCTTTTCTCCGCGTTCGATTATGTCAAACGATGCGCAGCCGTTTTTCCAGGTGATATTGTCGGCTCTGTAATCGGCGGATTTGTCTTTTCCCAAGGAAAAGGTTATGAGTCTGCCTTTATATCCGTCGGATGCAGCCAATACATTCGGGTCATCGGCATTGACTACCGCAGTTTTGCTCATGCCGATAAATTTAGCAAAGCTTTTGAGGATATGTTCTAAATCGTGAAAATAGTCGAGGTGTTCCGTTTCGATATTTGTTACGACAACTTCTGTAGGAGAGGTAGCGAGGAAGGAATCGGTGTATTCGCAGGCTTCGTAGATAAAATAGTCCCTGCCGCCCTCGCGGCAGTTGCCGCCGAGCTGTTTTACCGCCGCACCTACTTCAACCGTCGGGTCAAGCCCCGCTGCAACAAAAAGCAGCGATATCATTGCGGTGGTCGTGCTTTTTCCGTGCATTCCGGATATACCGATGCGGTTATTGTAGTCGGACATTATATAACCCAGGTACTCGGCGCGGGAAAAACATGGGATTCCATTTTCATGCGCATAAATCAGTTCCGGGTTGTCGCCGTGGATTGCCGCGCTGTAAACGATCATATCAGGCGAAAAGCGTTTTACATTCTCGGCATTGTGACCGATGTTGATTTCGGCTCCGCGGTTTTTTACGCTTTCCGTCAGGTCGCTTTCATTTCTGTCACTTCCGGCCGCCTTGAAGCCCCTCTCCATCGATGCGATTGCGAGAGAGGAAACGGATACCCCGCCTATACCGATAAAATAGACTCTCGGCTGTCTGCCTTCGGAGATTTTCTGATTTATTATTCTATATATATTATTATTTTTAAATGTAATCATATAATAC
>JAAZGC010000309.1 GCA_012511425.1 Clostridiales bacterium
ACATATATTTTACGGAATTGACATTTGTTTTTTAAGAATCGACCGCATTAATGATTATGGACTTTTTAACTCTCATGGCACCCTCCAAAAATTGTCAGAAACACCGCATAATCAGACTAAATGTATTCGATGGCCAAACCAATTATAGCAGGAGTTTTTATATTTGTCAACATACAAATCAGCATGTAAATCAAGTAAAATGCTATGTAAAATACTGGAATACCCGTTGATTTAAACGCCGATGCATGATATAATACCCTAAAAGGATTAATTGTGTTTTCAACGATTTTTGATACCGGAGGCAAACACCATGAGAAAACAACTGCGTATAGCCGCCGCTCTCTTAGCTGCATTTATACTCACCGGTTTTGTGTTTTCCTGCTCGAACGCCGGAAACAAATCATCTTCGGATCAGTCTGCTGCCGAGACAGATATAGTTACCGAAGCCGATAGCACTTCCGAGCTTGAGGGACGAAAGCTTATCCCGGACAATCTTCCGGAGGCTGATTTCGAAGGCCGCGACTTCCGGATATACACCCGGGAATCATATCTTTACGAGGTATATACCGAGGAGGAAAACGGCGAGATAATCAATGACGCTCTGTTTGTCAGAAACCGCACCATCGAAGAACGCTTCAACGTCAACATTAAAGCTATAACAACCGCCGAAAATTCCGACAACTCGATAAATTCCCTCGTCAAGTCGGTATCGGCGGGCGATAACGCCTACGACCTTTCATCGACAATTGTCTATACCTCCGGCGCCGTCATTACCAACGGGATATATCTGAACATTCTCAATGTGCCGAACATCGATCTCTCCCGCGAATGGTGGATAAACGGCATCAACGACAAATTCCGGATCGAAAATTCGATTTACACCGTCGTCGGCGACATGTGCCTTTCGACGCTTAATCTGACTTACGCGATATTTTACAACAAGCGGCTCGGGCAAAACTATATGCTTCCCGACATGTATCAGGAAGTCAGGGACAACAAATGGACGATCGACCGGATGATCGCACTGACCACCGACATTTACAGCGATATAAACGGAGACGGAATACGAGACAGCGGCGACGAATACGGATTCACCGGAGAAACCGCTACAAATCTTGACGTCTATACCTTCGCCTTCGACATACCGATAATCAACCGCGGAGAAGAGGGACTGCCGGTACTCGCGCTGAATTCCAACAAAACCATTGAAGCGGTCGACAAGATAAACACGCTTTACTGGTCCACCGGCGGAGCATATATCTGCGAACAGGGCGAATGGGGCACCGAAATCGCGATGTTCAAGAACGGCAACGTTATGTTTGCAACTACCTGGCTTTCGCAGATGTTCGGCACTTTCCGGGATATGGATGACGATTACGGAGTCCTTCCCTATCCGAAATGGGATGAATCGCAGGAGAATTATCTGACCGGCTCGATGGACAACTACTCGGTGCTCGGAGTACCGAAAACCGCCGAGGATTTGGATTTCATCGGTACAATTACCGAAGCCGTCAACGCGGAAAGCTACAAGCAGCTCTTCCCGGTTTATTTCGAACAGGCATTGCAGACCAAATACGCCCGCGACGAGGGCACCATCGAAATGCTTGCGATACTCATGGAAGGACGCAACTTCGACATGGTTACCCTCTTCTCGAACCAGGTGAGCGGCCTGCCCTGGGTCTTCCGTGAACTCGTCGCAAAAAAATCGACCGACTTCGCCTCCTCTTACGCAAAGAAGGAAAAGTCGGCACAAAAGGGACTCGACAAAGTTATCGAAGCCTATCTTGAAAACGCATAACGGCGGTTATCAGGTAAGAATAACAGTTTATATCCTTATCTCACAGTCGAAAAACCGTTCCTGGAATTCAACCTGCGATTTTATATATTCAA
>JAAZGC010000310.1 GCA_012511425.1 Clostridiales bacterium
CCGACGGGTTTGAGCGGACCGAACCTTATCGTGTCTTCCCCCCGCTTTGCCATCGTTTCGATCGGCATACAGCCCTCGAAGACGTTTACCCCGTCGTCGGTTTTATCCATCGGGACGGTTTCGGCGGAGATCAGCGCTTCGTAAAACGCCGTATACTCTTCCTTTTCCATCGGACAGTTGAGGTAGTCCCCCTCGTCGCCCTTATCCCAGCGGGAGGCGAAGAACGCCTTTTCGCAATCGACCGTCGATGCGTCGACTATCGGCGCAACCGCGTCGTAAAAGTTTAGCGGGGTGCCGCAGAGGGAGGTGATTTCCTCCGCAAGTTCTCCGCCGGTTAAAGGTCCCGTCGCTATAATACAGGGGGTGTCGGGAATTTTTTTGACTTCTTCCCGTAAAACCTTTATGTTCGGCTCCGAGCAGATTTTGTCGGTTATATATCCGGAGAATTTCTCCCGGTCGACGGCGAGGGCGGCTCCGGCGGGAACGCTTGTTGCGTCCGCCGCTTCGATTATAAGCGAACCCATCGCCCGCATCTCTTCCTTGAGCAGCCCGACGGCGTTTGTAACGGCGGAGGCGCGGAGGGAATTCGAGCAGACGAGTTCGGCAAATCCCTCCGACTTGTGCGCCGGGGAATACCTATAAGGCTTCATCTCAAAGAGGGTTACTTGAATCCCGCGCTTTGCCGCCTGCCATGCGGCTTCGCATCCGGCAAGCCCGGCTCCGACGACAAAAAGCTCACTCATCCGAGCCGTTATCTTCTCCGGGTTTCTCCCCGGTTTTTATTTCGATCTCCGGCAGGTCGTTTTCCCGGCTGTAATTGCAGTCCTTGTTTCGGCAGACGAGCCTGCTCTTTTTGCCCTTCTGGAGCAGCAGCATCGAGCCGCAGTCGGGGCACTTTTCGTTTGTCGGCAGGCTGTAGCTGACGAATTCGCATTCGGGATAATTCGAGCAGCCGTAAAAGATGCGGCGGTTCTTTGCCCGGCGGATGACTATATCTCCGCCGCAGTCGGGGCACTTTACACCGATTCCGCGGTCGATCCGCTTTGTGAATTTGCACTCGGGATAGCGGGAGCAGGCGTAGAAGCTGCCCCACCGCCCCGAACGGACGACCATCGGGCTGCCGCACGTATCGCATTTCATCCCGTCGGGAGCCGGCTGAGGCTTCTGAATCTCGCCCTCCGGCGTGATCGGCTTGGTGTTTTTGCAGGTCGGATAGTTCGGGCAGGCGGCGAAACGGCCGTAACGCCCGGTTTTGACTATCATCCTCGCGCCGCATTTGTCGCAGATTATATCGGTGAGCTGCGGCTCGGCCTCGACCTTGTCGATTTCTATGTTTGCCGCAGCCCTGTCAAGGTCGCGGGAGAATCCTGCGTAGAAGGCGCCGAGCACATCGTTCATTTCCCGCTTGCCGTTTTCGATATCGTCAAGCTCTTCCTCCATGTTGGCGGTGAACTTGTAGTCGACGATATCGTTGAAATTCTTCTCCATCAGCTCGGTCGTAGTGAATCCGAGGGAGGTCGGCTTGAGCGCCTTGCCCTCTCTTTCGACATAGCCGCGGGAGATTATTGTTGTGATTGTCGGAGTGTATGTCGAGGGGCGGCCGATGCCTAATTCCTTGAAGCGGTTGATCAGCGTCGCTTCGGTGTATCTCGCCGGCGGTTCGGTGAAATGCTGCGCCGGGATAAGTTCTTTGAGTCCGAGCCTGTCGTCTTTTGCAAGCTCCGGAATCAGGGTCTTCGCCATCTTTTCTTCGGAAGGCTTTGAAGACTTGTCCTCCTCCGGCTCCGAGTCTTCGTAAACCGACATATAGCCCTTGAAAGCTATCGTATATCCGGAGGCGCGGAAGATGTTTTCGCCGTTTGCTATATCAGCGGAAACGGTGTCGAGCAGCGCCGACGCCATCTGCGACGCGATAAAGCGGTTCCAGATCAGCTTGTAAAGCTTATACTGATCCGGGGTAAGCTTTGATTTTATCCTGTCGGGAGCGATTTCCGGGTCGGCGGGGCGAATCGCTTCATGAGCGTCCTGTGCGCCGGCGTCGGATTTGAAAGAGCGCTGAGAATCGGGAAGATAATCCTCTCCGAATTGTTCGGTTATCAGCTTCTTCGCGGTTTCGGCAGCCTGCTCGGATATGCGGGTCGAGTCGGTTCGCATATAGGTGATAAGACCGTGCGCGCCGCCCATTTCCGCTCCGAGGTCGATTCCTTCGTAAAGCTCCTGAGCGGTCTTCATTATCCGCTGGCTCTGGAATCCGAGCTTGCGGGAGGCTTCCACCAAAAGCGAAGACGTCGTGAACGGCGGAGCCGGATGCTTCTGCTTTTTGGCTTTTTTGACCGAGCTGACGATGAAGTCTCCGTTTTTGCAGGCTTCAAGGATCGCGTCGGTTTCTTCTTTTGTGCTAAGCGAGACGGCTTCGCCGTTTTTGCCCCAGAATTTCGCCCTGAACGGCTTGCCTTCGGCAGAGAGAAGATCGGCTTCGATCGTCCAGTATTCGACCGGAACGAAGGCCTCCCGCTCTCTTTCCCGGTCGACGATCATCCTCGTCGCAACCGACTGCACCCGCCCGGCGGAAAGCCCGGAGCGGACGCTCTTCCAGAGATAGGGGCTTAATTTGTAGCCGACGATGCGGTCGAGGATGCGGCGGGTCTGCTGCGCGTTCACGAGGTCCATGTCGATTTTGCGCGGCGACTTGACGGCGGCTTTGACTGCCGTTTTCGTCACTTCGTTTATCGGGGCGCGCAGCGCTTTTTCGACCGGGATGTCAAGTGCGTTCGCAAGATGCCAGGCAATCGCTTCGCCTTCCCGGTCGGGGTCGGTCATCAGAAAGACTTTTTTCGCTTTTTTTGCTTCGCGGCGAAGTTCCTTTATCAGGTCGCCTCTGCCGCGGATGTTGATGTAGCGCGGCTCGAAGCTGTTTTCGATGTCAACTCCGAGGGTGCTTTTGGGCAGGTCGCGGACATGACCCTTCGATGCGACGACCTTATAATTTGAGCCAAGGCAGCCCTTTACGGTAGCCGCCTTGGACGGTGATTCGAGAATAACGAGATTTGCCAAAAATATATTCCTCCATTATGGTGCGGATTTAAACTGATCGGTTGCCGCATTCCGCTGACTTCCGAAAACGGGGAGAGACAGTTTTTTGCGCACCCGGATTGAAATCGGATGATAAGCCGCCCGAACGGCGGGTGAAATTCGCAAAAAGCCGTCTCGCGGCGACCGTTGCTATCATTAAATAGTATCTAAAAATAAATGATACCTCAAAATTGAAAGTCAATGGCGTTATTTTTGTAACAGTGTTGTAAATATTTCTTAAGACGGCGGTTTTTCTGTCTAAATCCGCTTATATCCGCCTCCCGGAGTTGAGCAGACCGTCCCTTTGATCTCCATCAGCGACAGCAGCGTCAGCACCCGGCTTCCGCCGTATGCGTCGAACAGGGTATCCGGCATACAGATGCCGTTTCCCATCGCGTTCCAGATGGCAAGCTCGTCGTCGGTCAAAAGCGCCGCCGCGCGTTCGCGCGATTTCTGCGTGTCGTCGGCTTTGTCTTCCGGTTCGGAAACTTCCGCGGCTTTGCGGCTTTGCTTTTCCGGACGCGCCGTCTCTGCCGGATCCGGCTTTATGATATCGGGTTGCGAAAGCGCAGTCTGCGCAGCCGGGTCAGCCGACGTGGCTTCCGATTTTGATGCCGAAAAACGGGATGAATAGCTTTTCGGCACTTCGGTTTCCTTATCCGGGTTGAAACTCAGCTTTGAAAGGTCGATTCCGTTTGCCATCGAATAAATCTTAAGGATATCTCCGGCGGAGGCGGCAAGGCGGGCGCCCTGACGGAGCAGCTCGTTCGGCCCCTCCGAGTTGGTTTCGCCGATTTTCCCCGGAAGAGCGCAGAGATCGCGCCCCTGAAAGAGCGCCGCCCTTGCGGTTATCATCGCGCCGCTTTTGCGGCCGCCTTCGACGACGAATACCGACGAAGAAAGCCCGGAGATTATCCGGTTCCGCGCCGGGAAATTCAGCCCGCGGGGCGGGGTGAAGGGCGGATATTCGGTCATGACGCAGCCTTTTTCGGCGATCTCCGCCATCAGATCCGCGTGAAATTCGGGATAAGGTCGGTCGATGCCGCAGCCGAGTACCGCGGCGGTATATCCTCCGCCGTCGAGAGCGCCCCTGTGTGAGATTCCGTCTATTCCCGCCGCCATTCCCGAAACCACCGCCGCGCCGCAGCGGGCAAGTTCGAGTGCAATGGTGCATGCCGACCGGCGGCCGTATTCCGACATCGACCGTGTGCCTACCATGCCGACAGCGCAGACTGCGTCGAAATCGATGAAAGTTCCTTTGTAATAGAGCGCTATCGGCTTGTGCGGCATCAGCCGCAGCTTTTCCGGATACAGCGGATTGTCGGGCGTCATCAGCGACACGCCGTTATCTTTGCACCACTTGAGGATCTCTCGCGGACGGATAAGCGACTTGTCCGACAGATTCTTCGCCGTTGCGGCAGAGCCGGTGACGCGGATATAATCCTTTGCGCCGAGCTTGTATATCGTCTCGACGTCGCCGCCGAATTCGGCGAGCAGCGCATCGCTCTGCCGTCCGCCGGTCATAAATCCGCCGGCAAACCAGAGCCACAGCTCGGGATCGTACATTGAACACCCCTCCTCGAATTTATGTGTATTACAAAACTTTCAGAGCCGCCTCATGTATTGGCTGAACATCAGCACCGACGCCGCAACGGCGGCGTTCAGCGACTCGGAGCCTTCTTCCATCGGGATATACACCTGCCCTTTGCAGGCGCCGATCACTTCTTTTTCAAGCCCCTTGCCTTCCGAACCGACTACATAGAACCTCGACGGGTCATCGCATAGCCGATTCAAAGGCGAGGCGCTTTCGCTCAGAACCGCCGCGAAAGGACTGTATCCGGCGGCAGACAGTGCCTTGAGCGAACCGATTATATCCGAACAGACGGAAATGTTCGTCCGGAATAAAGCCCCCATCGCCCCGCGCACCGTCTTTGTGTTGCAGAGATCGGCACAGCCGGAGATTATGAGCCTGTCGACGCCGAAAGCGTGCGCCGAGCGGATGATTGCGCCTAAATTTCCGGGGTCCTGTATTCCGACGGCGCAGAAAAGCCGCTCGCCTGCAGAGACCGTGACTGTCTCCGACCTTGTGTGAAGCTCTTGCGGAATCAGGCATTCGCAGAGCAGCCCCTGCGGAGCGCTTTCATCGGTCAGCTTCATGTATACTTCATCGGTTACCGAATAAATCCGGACGGAGTCTTTGCCGGCGCGGAGAAGTTCATTTTCGGCGAAAGAAAGGTTTTCTTCGGTCGCATAAACCGCGAAAAGCGGCATTTTAGAATCGAGGGCTTCGGAAAAAAGCTTCCGCCCTTCAAAAAGAAACCTTCCGCTCTCCCGGCGCCCGGACGCTTTCCGCAGCTTCAAAAGGCGGAGCACCGTCTCGCTGCGGCGGCTTGTTATGAATTCAGTATTGAACATTGGAAAATCCCGAAAACCCAAAAAGCGCGGGAGAGAGTCTCCCGCGCGGAAAAATACTTATTAAAGCGCAGCTTTCGCCTTTTCGCAGATAGCGGTAAAGGCGGCTTTGTCGGCGATGGCGATCTCTGAGAGCATTTTGCGGTTGAGTTCGATGCCGGCGAGTTTCAGACCGTGCGTAAGGGTGGAATAGTTCATGCCGTTGGATTTTGCGGCCGCGCTGATGCGGGCGATCCAGAGCTGACGGAAATCGCGCTTCTTGAGCTTGCGGCCGACGTAAGCGTAATTGCCGCTCTTCATCACGGCCTGTTTGGCCATCTTGAAATGGGTGGATTTGGAACCCCAGTAGCCTTTTGCGGCCTTAAGCATCTTATTGCGGCGCTTGCGCGTCATAACGGCGCCTTTTACTCTTGCCATTTTATGTTATCCTCCGATTATTTTTGTGTTAATTGCGTCATCCGGTTCAGCCGTACGGCAGCTGCTTCTTGATATGTCCTAACATCGATTCGGACATATATCCGGTCGGGCGCAGCGTGCGCTTGCGCTTGGAGGTTTTATGGCCGAGCTTATGGCGCAGATGGGTGTGCTTCATTTTGATCTTGCCGTTTGCGGTATAGCTGAAGCGCTTCGCCGCAGCCTTATGGGTTTTCAACTTGGGCATAATTAGAGAAACTCCTCTCAAAGTATAACTGTTATTTCATGATAACCCGGCGCGGTTGCGGCGTTTTCGGCCTGTCTGCGGGGATTATTGAAATTGTCTTTTGTTGTTTTGCCGTCCGGCTGTCTTTTATTCTTCGTCGGCGGGATTTTCTTCCCGCGAAGACTCGGACTTGTCGGCCTTATCGGCGGATTTATCAGTCTTTTCGGATTTCTTCGCCGTATTTTTGACGGGCGAAATCGTAACGCTCAGGTGTCTGCCTTCAAG
>JAAZGC010000311.1 GCA_012511425.1 Clostridiales bacterium
ACAAATACCATGGCGGACCTTGATTACGAAGCTTACGTTACCGCCGTTGAATGGATGGAAAAACACGGGGACGAGATTGTCGCCGACATCTGACACATTCCGAAAAATCGCATTAAAACAGGAATATCGCCGTAAAAGACCCGGTCGGGTGCTGATACGGCGATATTTTGCGCTTATTTTCGGCAGAAAGAAGCTAATGTTAAACTCTGAAAATCGGGTTCTGCTTTATATCTTCGCACGACGCGGCTGCTTTCAGATACTCCAGTTCATCTTCTGTCAGAGGAGTTTCCGCAAAGGCGTCGATATGTTTTACCAGATGCTTAAAATGTTCGAAGTTTCCGGGAGGAACAATAGAGGATGCACCCTTGGCAAAAGCATATTTGATTGCCGCGGCCGCAAGCTTATCATCATCGAAAATCGGTTTGCACCAGGACTTCGGATAACGGCTTTTGTTGTCACCGTCGATCCACAAACGCTCGACAAGCGTTTTCATCGCAAGCATTCCCATATTCTTTTCTCTGACTTTATCGGCAATGCGGCTGCCCCAGCCGATATTCAGCCCCATAGCCCAGTTCATCGGGAAAAGCACGGTGGCGAAATCAAAAAGATCGATGCATTGCAGGGCGATATCCTCGTTATGCGTGGTGAATCCGATTTCCCGGATAAGTCCTTCGCGCTTTGCCCAGAGCATGGTTTCGATAACTCCGTCGGAAGAAAATGCCTTATCCACATCATCCTGCGTTGACATGGCGTGCATCTGGTATATGTCGAAATGATCCGTCCGCAGCACTTTCAGCGAATTCAGGAGTTCTTTTTTTGAACCTTCTTTGCTGCGATCGGTTGTTTTACACGCGAGATAGATTTGATTCCTGTATTGAGGCAATACCGGCCCGAGTCTTTCCTCGGCATTGCCGTATGACGGGGCGATGTCGAAATAATTCACGCCGTTTTCAACGGCATACGCAGCAAACTCGGCTGCGTCCTCTGCGCTTTCGTTCATGGCAATAACGCCGCCGAACATTGCGCAGCTTATGTTGTATCCGGTTTTCCCCAAGATTTTGTATTTCATTTTTGTTATCGTCTTTCTTTTTATGATTTATCGGTTGCCCGCGAAGCGCTGAGTATACTAAAACCGGCCTGCGAAAACTACTGCCGTTTGTAAAACAATTATATCATAACGGGAGGTGATTTTCAACGATATGATGAAAATTATAATGAAAGACTCCGGCAGCCGGCTATTGTATTATCAGATTAAATGTGTTATACTTATTTTATAATATAATGCTGCGAGCAACCTGCGGCATTTCGGAATGATTTTTTTGTGAGGGCATTTCCCGGATGATTCGCAAATTAAAATCATATACGGACGAGTTCAGCGTTTCTTACAGAAACCTTTGTCACGACAACGGCGACGGCTGCGCAAAACCAAGGAGTACATTGCTCTCCTCGGGTGCCCTGACGTTTTTCGCGCAGTCGATCACGACGGGCACGTTTTTCACCGCGCTTCTGATTGCGATGGGAGCGCCGGAAAGTTATATAGGCTATGTTGCGATGGCGACAACGCTCTGCATGGCGATACAATTCCCCGCGCCGCTGATCTGGGAGAGGATGAAGCGGAGAAAGTCAGCACTGCTTAAATTGGGTGTGCTGGGCGATGTTCTGACATATCCGGGACTGCCCTTAATTGCCGTATTGCTGATCGACCTCGGGTGGAAGCTGACGCTTTATATGCTTCTGACCCTTGTGACCGGATGTATCGGACAGTTCTGTATGCCGGCGAAAAATGCCTGGACGATGCAAAGCATTCCGCTGAAAAAGCG
>JAAZGC010000312.1 GCA_012511425.1 Clostridiales bacterium
ATGTATATCACCCGACAAAATTCGTCCCGGGGATGAAGATAGATATGGCTACGATGACCGAGCCGTGGTGGATAGCAAATTTCATGGCTCCTCAGGCGGCGCTTTTCAGGGTTACAAGAAACCTGGACCCATACAGCCTTGTTATCGGGATCGTGCTGAATATTGTCTTGTTCACGATAGTTTTATATTGGGCGTGTTTCAGGAAAACAAAAAAAGAACGTCTTATGGAGACAAACGCCGAAAATGAAAGCAACTCATGATTTTTGATATCGGTTAATTGACAATGAGTGTTGTAACCCGTAAAACGGTTATACCGCTCATTTTTTTACGGTTTTTATGCGGTGAATATTTCGGAAATGCTTGACTTCGCCGGAGCGTTATGGTATTATAATTTTTAAATAAAACTCGGTAATCGGTATTGAATAAAAGATGAAAACATGATAAAAGCGAAAGTTAACAAAAATGAACAGGTATTTCCGATAACATCGGGAAGCGCTCTGAGCAAAGGATGGCTGATTATGCACGACCCGGATGATCGCGGTCGCTTTGAAGGCTGGCAGCTGCATGGTCTGCCGGAGGAAGCGCTGCCGGCAGTCGTGCCGTCTCTGGTAAATATGTATTACCCTGAAGGTTACGGTGTGGCGTGGTATTCAATATGCTTTACACCCACTCTTAAAAATGACGGCGGGCTTGACTGTCTGCTGCGATTCGGCATGGCAGAATACTGGTGTGAAGTATGGCTGAACGGGCAGTTTGCAGGAAACCACCGCGGCTGTGAAGATCCTTTCACCATTGATATAACAAATTTTGTTGAACGGAACATCCCGAACAGGCTGGTGATACGACTGAGCAAACCTCATGATGAGCCGATGAACAACCTGACTCTCGAACAGATTCCTCATCGTAATCAGCGACGTCACGACCACTGTCCCGGCTCTCAGCAGAATGTCTTCGGTTTGCGCGAAGAAATAATCCTGCTGCAGCAGCCCAAAGTTCGTGTAAACGATTTGTTTATCTTCGGGGACATAGAATCGGGTTGTATCAAAGTTCGGGCAGAGGTGTACAACGGAACATCCAAACGACGCAAAATCAGAATCTCTGCTGACTCGGGACTCAAACGCACCGGTATAGTAACATCGCGGGTATCGGGAAAATACGAAGTTTCACCCGGAAGTACGATAATAAAATTTGATATCCCGACAGCAGATTTGCGTCTTTGGAGCCTCGATGATCCGAATCTGTATTTTGTGAATCTATCGCTTAAAAGTGTGGTTAAGAATAAGAACTACGCTCACAGTATCACCGCCAGAACCGGCTTCCGTGACTTCAGAGTCGGTGACGATGGTTATTTCCGGCTCAACGGAAAACGCATCTTCCTTCGTGGCTCACACACCGGCAATAATTTCCCATACGGCATTCAAGTTTGCTGTGATCCGGCTCTGATGCGGCGCGACTTTGATATGGCGAAAGCCGCCGGATTAAATTGTGTGCGCTTCATATCCGGTTATTCGCAGACCGAACAGCTTGACTACTGCGATGAAATAGGACTTCTTGTATATCAGGAGCCCTCTTCATCCTGGCTGTTGCAGGATTCACCGATGGCTAAGGAGTTATACCTTGAAAATTTATATACGCTTGTAAAGCGCGACCGTTCCCATCCCTCGGTGGTTATCTGGGGATTGCTTAATGAAACCCTTTCGAGCGAGCCGTTTGGCATGGCTTTTGAAGCAGCCAGAGATTGTCTCGACGAGTTGACCGAAATAGATAATACCCGCCTTATACTGCTTAACAGCGGGCGCTTTGACGGATATCTCGGCGTCGGTTCTTTGTGCAATCCGGGTGAAAAAAGCTGGCAGTGCATCTGGAACGAAGAAGAGGCAGGAGTCAGCGATAAGATAGACTATCGCCCGGGAGATCCGGGCGGACTCTTCCGTCGTCTGGGTGATATGCACGCCTATCCAACCTTCCCGATCTCGCGGGAGGACACACTTATGCTCCGTGAATACGGTAAAGAAGGCAAGGCGGTATTCATTTCGGAGTTTGGTATCGGCTCATTGTTTGATGTGGTCACTCTAAGCCGCAGGTACGAGCAGGAGGGCATACCGACTGACGTCCCCGATTACCGCTGGATAAGGATGATGTATGACGGATTCATGACCGACTATAATAAGTACAGGCTATATGACATTTATCCGTTCCCGCAGGATATGATGCGTCACAGCGCGCTGCTGCACAGTCGTCAGCGAAGGATAACTTTCAACATCGTCCGGGCGAATCCCCGTTACTGCGGATACAGCATAACCGGTTTGATTGATCACGCAATATGCGGCGAAGGGTTATGGACAATCTTCCGCGAGTATAAACCGGGTATTGCGGAGGCTCTTGCCGACGGCCTGGCTCCGTTGAAATGGTGTCTGTTTGTCAACCCGACACATGTTTATTCCGGTCGTCCTTTCGCGATAGAGGGAATACTTGCCGACGAGGATGTCCTCTCAGACCGAGAATATGAGGCAATAGTAAAAATTTTCGGTGCATCCGGAAAAGTATGGGAGAAGACGTATAAATTTCGGAATATGCTGCCCCGCGCGGGTCTTTCGATTCCGGTATTTTCGGAGGAATTGACTCTTGAACTTGAAACCGGAGAATACGAACTTTGCGTCGAATTGGCAGAAGGCGGCGCTGCCACCGACGGAAGAATGACCTTCTATGTCACGAATCCGACCGATATGCCAAAACCTATCGGTGTGGTCGGTGCTTACGGCCTTCCCGAAAACATAACGGCGCTGCTCGAAAACCGGGGAGTGACCACAGACACCTCCGAAGAATATGATAATAATAATGTTATTCTTGTATGCGATACAGCAGCCGAAGACAGGGAAGAAATATGGAAAAGGCTTTACGCCGCCGCCGAATCCGGAGCAACTGTCATAGCCCTGTCGCCGGATAGTTTCCCTGAAGGAGACCGACATGTATGCCGCAGATATAACCGAGAATGGCTTTATCATAAGGAATACGTCGCACTTCGGCATCCCTACTTCGACAAAACACCTGCATACGGTATTATGGACAGCGAGTATTTCGGCCGACTTATTAACGGAGTCGCCTTCATAGGCGGTGAAGAACCGGACGAAGTTGCCGTATGCTGTCTCGGCACCGGTATGTACACCACTCCCACCGGATACGACGGGGGCTTTAACATCGGACGATACAAGATAGGCGCCGGATCCCTTGTTGTAAACAGTCTCGATATCCCGGGACAAATCGGCTGTAATCCCGCCGCGGACCTGCTGCTGTTAAATATGCTGCGGCATCATTTAAAAAGCAGATCGTAAAGCTGAAAAAGTACGTAATCTTGACGGATCGGGCACTCCCGCTCCGGTTTTTTGCCCCGACCCCATTTGCGTCGTCCGTGTAAACGCAAAAACAACAAACAATAAATTTAAAAATTCGCTTGACAAACTGTTTTGAAAGTGGTATAATAATAAAGCTGTCCCTCAAAAGGGAGTCAAAAAACTCCCGGAGAGTCAGACATGATCCTTGAAAATTGAACAGCAGCAAGCGTAAAGATAAAATACTTACAAAGCTAAGAA
>JAAZGC010000039.1 GCA_012511425.1 Clostridiales bacterium
ACGTCCTTGTTGTGGTCGGAAACGGTGCGACGCTTGAAGTTCAGCGCGAAGCTGACATAGGCAACTGCGATCTCATGGTAGCGGTAACATCAAGCGATGAAACCAACCTGCTTTGCTGCATTCTTGCGAAAAAACTCGGCTGCCGCCATACTATTTCAAGAGTCCGGAATGCCGAATACAACCAGCAGCTCCAGTATCTTCGCGAGGATCTGGGATTGTCAATGGTAATAAATCCCGAGCTGATGACGGCGCATCAGATCTTCCGCTCAATCGAGTTCCCGTCGTTTCTGAATCTTGACGCATTTGCCAAAGGCCGCGTTGAGCTTGTCGAGCTTCTGCTTGACGAAAAGAATGCGCTTACCGACCGTCGAATAGACGATATGAAAGGGGAGCTGCGCCGGCATATCCTCGTCTGTGCGGTAGAGCGGGACGGAGAGGTTATGATTCCGAGAGGCGGATTTGTGTTTAAAGCCGGAGATAAGATCACGATAACCGCCTCCCGCCGCGACCTCGCAAAGGTCATAAAACAGCTTGAGCTTGACGTTCAGAAGATCCGGAACGTCATGATAATCGGCGGCTCGACGATAGCCGAGTATCTCGCCGACGACCTTTTAAATGTCGGAATCGGCGTCAAGATAATTGAAATAGACGAAGAGCGGGCGAACGAGCTTGCCGAACGGCTTCCCAAAGCTCTTGTGATTAACGACGACGGCAGCTCCCACGATGTTCTGAGAGCCGAGCGGATAGATGAGACCGATGCCGTCGTGACCCTCACCGGTGTCGACGAAATGAATATCGTCATCTCGATGTTTTCTTCAAAGTCGGGAGTTCCCAAAACCATTACCAAGCTTGACAACAACGAATACAACGTCCTTTTTGCCGACAAGGGTATCGGTTCTACCGTCTGCCCTAAGGAACTGATAACCAACGACATCCTGCGCTATGTCCGCGCGATGTCGAGCAGCGGCGGTTCGGCGATCACTCTTCACCGGATAGTCGATGAAAAAGCCGAGGCTATCGAATTTGAAGTCGGCGAAGACACCCTGCACCTCGGCGAGCCCTTCAGCAAGATCCCGCTGCGAAAGGATCTGCTCGTAGCGTGCATTACAAGGATGGGAAACATAATTTTCCCACACGGAGCCGACTGCCTGCATAAAGGCGATACGGTTATAATCGTAACAACGTCGGAACATACCGTATTTGAGCTGAATGACATTTTTACCGACAGTGAATAAATGGCTGATTCAGCAGTGAGCCTGTTTCTTATCCTGCCGAATGGAGTGATGTTTTATTAACAGGAAAATTATTCTTAAATATATCGGATATATGCTTGCTCTTGAGGGAGCTTTCATGATCCCGGCGCTGGTAATAGCTCTGGCGCTCGGCGAAAAAGCATCCGCCGCAGCTTTTGCGGAGGTCATCGGTTTTTGTCTGGTCATCGGAGCCGGCGGTATAATTCTCAAAGCTGACTTCAATAAAGTATACGCAAAAGAGGGCTATGTTACCGTTGCGCTTGCCTGGATTCTGCTGTCGCTCGTCGGCGCGCTGCCTTTTACTTTGAGCGGCTCGATACCTAATTATATAGACGCGATTTTCGAGTGCGTCTCCGGATTTACCACCACCGGCGCAAGCATATTGAAAGATGTCGAAGCGCTTCCGCGGAGCATGCTCTATTGGCGCAGCTTTACGCACTGGCTCGGCGGTATGGGTGTTCTGGTGTTTATCCTTGCGATCATGCCGCGAAACGCCGGCAGCGGAACCGGGTTTCATATACTTAGAGCGGAAAGCCCCGGGCCTTCGGTTGGCAAGTTCGTCCCGAAGATGCGCAGCAACGCAAGGATCCTTTACGGCATTTATGTCGCATTGACTTTCATAATGGCTTTGCTGCTGATCATATTCAGGATGCCTGTGTTCGATGCCGTCTGCATCACCTTCGGAACCGCCGGAACCGGAGGATTCGGGATTTTAGCCGATAGCTGCGCGTCATATACCTCGGCTCAGCAGATAATAATCACCGTCTTCATGATCCTTTTCGGAATCAATTTCTCGATATATTTTCTTTTATTAATCGGAAATATCAAAGCGGCGGTTCTCGATGAAGAAACAATCGCTTATCTTGCGATAATAGCCGTTTCGACTTTGATTATCATGTTTAATGTTAGAGATTTTTTCCCGAGTTGGGGGGAAGCTTTGAAAAATTCAGCGTTTCAGGTAGGGTCGATAATAACAACTTCCGGATTTGCAACGACAGACTTCAACAAGTGGCCGGAACTGTCCAAAACAATACTCGTAACGCTTATGTTTATCGGCGCCAGTGCCGGTTCGACCGGCGGAGGACTGAAAGTAAGCCGAATCATTATCCTGCTTAAATCTTCCCGCCGCACTTTAAAGAAAATGATTCATCCGCAGAGCGTAAAACACGTCAGACTTTCCCGAAAAACCGTCGATATCGGCGTGGTGCACGGAGTTAATATCTACATAGTCGTTTACTGCATCATTTATGCGCTGTCCCTGCTTCTGATATCCATCGACGATTTCGACTTTACGACCAACTTCACCGCGGTTGCGGCTACCATAAACAACGTCGGACCCGGTCTCGGCGCTGTCGGACCGGCAGGCAATTTTGCTTCATATTCGTTTTTAAGCAAACTTGTGTTAAGCGCGGATATGCTTATCGGCCGCCTTGAAATATTCCCGATGCTGCTGCTTTTCTCTCCCGGCACATGGAAAAGGGCTGTGTAATATCCGGATAGACATTTTTAACTCAATATCATTCGGCAGCCTATCGATATGACTATAGTGTAAAAATCATTCTTCGGCTGATTTGGAGGGATATTTCATAAACAAAAGAGTTCTTCTGAAATATATCGGATATATGCTCGCTCTCGAGGGAGTATTCATGATCCCTGCGCTGATTATCGCCGCTGTGCTTCACGAAAGAGCGTCGGTTGTCGCTCTCGCGGAAACAATAGTCATATGTTTTCTGCTCGGCACCGCCGGCACCGGCGGAATCGGAGTTCTGGCGGACAGCTGCGCATCATACACAGTTGCGCAGCAGATAAAAATCACGGTCTTCATGATACTCTTCGGGATCAGTTTCTCGATGTATTTTCTCTTGCTGTCGGGAAATTTAAAGGCGTTTTTCTTCGATTAGGAATCTCTAACATATCTTGCGATAATAGCTGTTTCCATCCTGATTATCATGTTTGACCTCCGGCACATATATCCGCATTGCGATGAAGCGCTGCAGAAAGCGGCGTTCCACGTCGCGTCGATTATATCGTGTTCGAGTTTTACCACAACCGACTATAACCTCTGGCCCGGGCTGTCAAAGACGGTGATCATATTATTGATGTTTATAGGAGCCTGCGCCGGTTCGACCGGCGGGGGACTTAAGGTCAGCCGGATTATAATAATGTTCAAATCCGCCCGCCTTGCGATAAGAAAGATGATCCATCCGAAAAGCGTAAAGCAGATGAGGATTTCCGGGAAAATAGTAAGCGCCGATATCGTCCGCGGAGTCAGGGTCTATATCGGGATTTACAGCCTGATATTCGCACTCTCTCTTATTTTAATATCGGTCGACAATCTTGACTTCACGACCAACTTTACCGCCGTTTCGGCTGCATTAAACAATGTCGCTCCCGGTCTCGGCGATGTCGGTCCGGCAGGCAATTTCGGCAAATACTCGATGTTCAGCAAGCTCGTCCTCGGGGCGGATATGCTGATCGGCCGTCTCGAAATATTCCCGGTGCTGCTGCTCATTTCTCCCGCGACATGGAGAAAGGCAAGATAAATAATATCAGGATTTTGAATGTCTTATAACGAAAAATACTCAATTCTCAAAAATCTCTTCGGCTACGACAGTTTCCGCCCCGGTCAGGAGCGGATGATAGACGATATCCTCACCGGTCAAGACTGCTTTGCGGTAATGCCTACCGGAGCCGGCAAGTCATGCTGCTATCAGATACCGGCGCTTATGCTGCCGGGGATTACCCTGGTGGTTTCGCCGCTTATCTCGCTTATGAAAGATCAGGTAACGGCTCTGAAGCAGCTCGGCGTAGCCGCCGCATATCTCAACAGCTCGCTCACCCCGCGACAGTTCGACCTCGCACTGTCAAACGCAAGATACGGTCTTTATAAGATTATTTATGTCGCCCCGGAGCGGCTGCTGACACAGGGTTTCCTTGACTTTGCGTCCTCTGTCGAAATATCTCTTCTGGCAGTAGACGAAGCCCACTGCGTTTCCCAATGGGGACAGGATTTCCGCCCGTCATACCTCGAGATACAGGACTTCATAAATCTTCTTGCAAAACGTCCGACAGTTGCGGCTTTCACCGCAACGGCTACCGAACAGGTCAGGGAAGACGTCGTAAAATACCTCGGCCTTATAAATCCGGATGTTATGGTGACGGGCTTTGACCGGGATAACCTTTATTACGAAGTAGCTCAGCCGGGCAATAAATATTCCGCTCTTCTCGGATATATACGCTCCCGTAAGTCCGACCGCGGCATCGTTTATTGCTCGACCCGAAAAACTGTTGATGAGCTTTTCTCCAAGCTTACGGCCGACGGCATATCTGTCGGCAGATACCACGCTGGCATGGACGACGATGAGCGGAGAATAAATCAGGATAACTTCACATACGACCGCATCGATGTAATAGCTGCGACAAACGCCTTCGGAATGGGGATCGACAAGTCGGATATCCGATATGTAATCCACTATAATATGCCTAAAAATCCGGAAAGCTATTATCAGGAAGCCGGACGCGCCGGGAGGGACGGCGCACCGGCCGAATGTATCCTGTATTACAGCGGTCAGGACGTAATTATCGATAAGTTTCTGATAGAAAATTCGACGGAAGGCTCCGACCTTGACGAGAAAACCCTCGCGGAGCTTAAAGAACGCGACTTCAAGCGTCTCGAGCTTATGGTCGAATACTGTATGACTCCGGATTGCCTGCGCAGATATATTCTTGAATATTTCGGAGAAACGGACCGTAAGCCGGATAATTGCGGAAACTGCGCCAACTGCATGGGCAAATATAAAACCGCCGATGTAACAAAAGAAGCCGGTGTAGTGCTTAAGTTTCTCAAAGAATTCAACGAAAACGGTTTCGGATTCGGAATAGGCGCTTCAAATCTTGCGGACGCACTGAAAGGAAGCCGTACCGACGCCGTAAAACGGTTGAATCTGGACGAAGAGCCCGGCTATTCCGCCCTGTCGCAGATGCCGCTCGCGGATATAAGGCGAATTATAGATACCCTCGTTTCCCGCGAATATCTCGAATATTCGCA
>JAAZGC010000313.1 GCA_012511425.1 Clostridiales bacterium
TAAAGGCGGACGATTTCAACAGACATCTCATAGGCTTCGGCCGATATATTGAAAAGACCCACAAGAGCGGGGCCGACAAAGAACAAGAAAAGGTTTGAAATTCCGCCGAAAAGGAAGATATAGCCCATTATTTTAAAGGTATATCCGGTCGCCTGGCGGTAATCGCGGGCGCCGACGCACTGCCCCACGACGGTTACGAGGGCGAGCCCGAGAGCGGCTCCCGGAATAATGGCAAATCCGCATAGCGTGTTTGACACCGCATTTGCCGCAATGGATGCCGTTCCGAAACCGGTTATCAGGTTTGCTACGAGCAGCTTTCCTACCTGGAACATCCCGCCCTCGGCGCCGTTCGGAAGACCTATCGCAAGGATTGATTTTATCATGCCGGGATTCGGTTCGGGGGAAAGCAGTTTTTCCACACGGAATTCGTTCTCTCCGACGCGCCGCTTTGAGCAGATAAGGTACAGAATTATCGCAGCACCGATTACTCTTGAAATCAATGTCGCCCAGGCTGCTCCGGCCGCTCCCATCGAAAAACCGTAAATAAGAATCGCATTCCCGCAGATATTTATAAGGTTCATGAGAAGGGAGATAATCAGCGTTATCCCGGAATTTCCCATCGAGCGGAAGAGGGCTGCGCATGAGTTATATATGCCTATTGCGGGATAAGAAAGTGCGGTGATATAGAAATAAATCTCGGCGGAACTCATTACATCCGGTTCGACTGCGCCGTAAATAAAACCGAGTATGGGATTGTTGAATAAAAGACAGGCGGCGGCTAAGAAAATAGTTATCAATGTGCTTAGCCAGAGCAGCTGCTTTGCCGCAAGCGAGGCGGATTTTTTATCGTCACGTCCCATATACTGAGCCGAAACGACAGCACCGCCGGTGGTAAGCGCAGAAAATACCGAAATCAGAAGTATGTTTATCTGATCGACAAGCGACACTCCCGAAATCGCAGCCTCTCCTGCGGCAGAGACCATGACGGTATCCGCCATGCCTATCGTGACTGCGAGAGTCTGCTCAATGATAAGCGGCAGTATCAGCCGGCGCAGACGCTCCTTCGGGAAAAGGCCGTTTTCGCCGATTCTGATATCCGCAAGACGAACTCTAAGGTCCTTACTCGTTATATTATCAGCTTTATTCATCGGCACGGCATCACAAAGCTGAGGAGATAACGTCGGACATCGAATATAGTCCCTTTGTCTTTCCTTTCATAAACGAGGCGGCAAAAAGCGCTCCCTCGGCAAAGACTTCCCGGCTGTCCGCCTGATGGGTAAGCTTAATGAGCTCGTGTGAACCGGCGAAGATAACCTCATGTTCGCCGACAATGGAGCCGCCTCTTACAGAACTGATACCGATCTCATTCTGTGGGCGCTTTGCGCGGCGATCGTGGCGGTCGTATATATACTCCATATCCTCCCCTCTGCCGGCTTTTGCGGCGTCGGCGAGCATCAGCGCCGTGCCGGAGGGGGCGTCAAGCTTCATTTGGTGATGAGATTCGACGATTTCGATATCAAAACTTTCTCCGAACGCTTCCGCCGCGCGTTTCACAAGCTCGCAGAGGACGTTTATGCCGAGCGACATATTTCCGGAACGGAAGACGGCGGTCTTCTCGGAGGCTGCGTTTATATATGCGATTTCATCCCCGGTCATTCCGGTGGAGCAGATTATCAGCGGAAGGTTGTATTTAACGGCAAAATCGCAGAGTGTCCGGCACATCTCGTGGTTTGAGAAATCAACTATAACCTCGTCTCCTGCGGGAGTGATATCATTTATGCAGGAAACGACCGGAAAGCCGCAGGAGGCGGTTTTTTCGGGTGAGCTGTTTATATTGATGCCGTAAACGATTTTATATTCCCCGCCTTTTGTTTCGGCGGCGGAGGTGACTGCCCGACCCATCCTGCCGAGCGCACCGCAGAGGATTATTTTAACCATTATATTTCACAGAGGGAGAATACTCTCCCCCCGACTCCTTTATTATTATCAAGCCAAAAATATCAATCGATAAGCCCGTGACGCCGCATTGCCCCGAGCAGCTTTTCCTTATGCTCCGGTTCGATTTCGGTCAGGGGCAGACGGATTTCATTGCCGCACCAGCCCATCTCCGCCATGGCGGCTTTCACCGGTATCGGATTGACTTCACAGAACAGCGCATTGATGAGATCCATCAGCTTGAGCTGTATTATCGCCGATTCCTTTACTCTGCCCGTATTCCAAAGCTCGACTATGTCGTGCGTTTCGCGCGGCATCACGTTGGAAAGCACCGAGATAACGCCGATGCCGCCGAGGCTGAGCACCGGGACGATATGGTCGTCGTTGCCGGAATAGATGTCGAGCGAGCCGCCGCATTCGGCGGCAAGTTCGGCTATCTGCGTTATATTGCCGGAAGCTTCTTTTACCGCAACTATCCTCTCGTGCTTTGCAAGCTCTTTATAGACCGGCAGGGTTATATTGCAGCTGGTCCTCGACGGGACATTGTAAAGTATAATAGGCTTATCGGTTGCCGCTTCAATGGCGCTGAAGCTCTTTATCAGCCCGCCGGGCGTCGCCTTGTTATAATACGGCGATACGAGCAGCAGCGCGTCGGCGCCGACTTCGCAGGCGTATTTTGACAGCGAGATCGCGTAATCGGTGTCGTTTGAACCGGTACCGGCTATAACCGGGACACGCCCGGCTACATATTCGACCGAGTATCTGATTATCTCTTTGTGTTCTTCGTCGGTAAGGGTGGAGCCCTCTCCGGTCGTTCCGGCGACGACGATGGCGTCTGTTTTGTTCTCGATCTGCCAGTCGATGATCCGCCCCAGCGCCTCATAGTCGATGGCGCCGTCCTTGAACGGGGTTACTACGGCAACCCCGGCTCCCGTGAAAATCCTTGTTTTCTGCATCTGATTTTTCCTCCGTTTTCAATGCAACATTTCTGTAAAAAAACAAAAAACCGGTTGAAAACCAGCTACGCATGTATTATAATATATCAATCGGGCATATACCCGCGCATACCGGCTTAAAAGCAGGCCGCATGATTCCGACTGTATCATACATGATAGCCCTCCACCCGCGGGCGTTTCGAGCCTTCGGGTGACAGTCCGCGTGCTTTCGCTTCGCGGCCCGACGAAAATGCCGTATGCTCATTTCGTCTCGGCGGCATTCCCTTTCCCGCGCGCGCTCTCCGCATACCCGGAGTCTTTGTGTCGCGCAAAATACCTGTCTGCCGCGCCTCTATCCCGCCGCATCTGTCAGAATACGGCTTATATGATTTTAACACATCCCGGGATTTATGTCAATCGCTTAACGCCTGTTATCTATTAATTTTATATTAATTTTTTTACATGAAACAATATATTGATGCAAACGAACCGACATCCGGCGGAATAATCCGCAATATCCTGCCGGGCACTTCACTCGGTACGGCGGATTTCAATTACGAGCTGCCGCAGGAGTTTATTGCGCAGTCCCCCGCATCCCCGCGCGACAGCGCCAGACTGATGATTGTCGACAGAAAAACGGGGGAACTCGAACACCGGATATTCCGCGATATCATTGAATACATCCGCCCCGGCGATGTGCTTGTCATAAACGACACAAAGGTTATCCCGGCGCGGCTTTTCGGGGTCAAAGACTCAACCGGAATTGTGGTCGAGACGCTGATGCTTCGCCAGCTTTCCCCCGACAGCTGGGAGACTATTATGAAGCCGGGACGGCGCGGCAAAAAAGGCGTCACATTTACATACGGCGGCGGCAGGCTGCACGGTGAAGTCATCGACGTAAAAGACGACGGCGGCCGGATAGTCCGCTTCGACAAGACCGGCGCCGAGCTTTACAACATACTCGACGAAATCGGCACAATGCCGCTCCCGCCTTATATTACCGAAAAGCTTGAAGACAAAACTCAATACAACACCGTTTACGCCAAAATAAACGGCTCCGCCGCCGCGCCGACCGCCGGGCTGCATTTTACTCCCGAATTGCTTGACAAGGTCGGGGAAA
>JAAZGC010000314.1 GCA_012511425.1 Clostridiales bacterium
GGGAGCTTATCAAAGCCGCGCTCGATTTCGGGGCAAAGCGGCTGATACTCACCCTCGGCGGCAGCGCGACAAACGACGGCGGCGCAGGGATGGCGGCGGCATTGGGCGCCGTTTTCACCGACAAAGACGGCAGAAGCTTCATTCCCACAGGCGGCAGTCTTTCGGATATCGCGAAAATCGATCTCTCCGGGCTTGATTCCCGGCTTGCCGGGACTGACGTCGACGTCATGTGCGACGTTAAATTCCCGATGGCGGGGGCGCGGGGAGCGTCGGCGAACTTCGCGCCGCAGAAAGGCGCGGACGCGGCGATGGTGGAGCGGCTTGACAGAGGACTGCGGCATCTCGCCGCGCTTTGGGTGGAATCCGGGCTTTGCTCCGCCGATATACTTGAGCTTGAAGGCGGGGGCGCCGCAGGCGGGGCGGGCGCGGGGGCGGCGGTGTTTTTGGGCGGACGGCTTCGCCCGGGCGCCGAGGTGGTGCTTGACGCCGCCGGATTTGACGTACTGCTCAAAGAAGCCGCGCTTGTTGTCACCGGAGAAGGGAAATTCGACCACACCAGCCTCAACGGCAAGGCGGTCGGCGCGGCGGCGGCAAGGGCGAAAGCGGCGGGCGTTCCGGTACTCGTAATCGCCGGATCTGTTGATATTCTCCCGCCGGAATTGCTGTCGGAATACGGCGTAACTTCAGTGCTTTGCTCCCAGCGCGGCGCCGTCCGCCCGGAAGAGCTTGCCGGACGCGCAAAAGGCGATCTCTATGAAGCGGCGTATCACGCGGCGCGGCTGTGGTACGGGGCGCGGCGGGGATAAGGGCAATACAGCTGAAACCGATAAAAACCCGGGACTTTGGCTAAGTCCTGGTAAGTAATGATTTATCGATTTACGGTGCGAGCGGAGCTGCCTCGGCTGCAGGAGCCTCTGCCGCAGCTTCGCCGTGAACTTCCGCAGACGGCGCTTCGCCCGAATTCGGGTCGATTTCAGCCGGCATATCCGGCACAACACTCAAGATGTAATCCTCGTCCGCTTTGAAATTTCCGGAGGCGACGTCGGCGAAAAGCTCGTCGATTTTAAGCGACTGACCGGTGTCGATGTTTGAAGAAAACAGTGCCGTCAACTTTTCGACTTCCGCTTTTTCAATGCCGAATTCGGCGATGAACGGCGCGATGTCCCAGCGGGAGGGCTGACCGTCGAAGACTAAGAATTCTTCGCTTATTCCCTCGGGTACCGGGTCGCGGAGCCATTCGCGGGTATCGTTCTGACGCGCGCACCACGCCTGACAGGCGTCCGGCTTGTTTTCGGTTACATAGGTTATAAGGTTGGATTTGAGGCAGTAAATGAAATTGTTCAGGAAATGGATTCTCAGCCGCTCGCCGCGGTTTTTGTCGCTGTAATACTCATCCGCAGTTCCGTCGTATACGGCGTCGGCGTTCCGGTCGAAGTAATATTTCTCGGCTCCGAAATATTTGAGTATGAATTCAAATGTATCTTTCGGGACTTTGAAGTCGGAGACGAAGCGGGAGACATTGTATCCCTCCGGGTCGTTTTTGAAGGTTTCCGACCATTTTACAAACTCTTCCATGCCTACAAAGTCGATAAGGCAGGGCGGAATCAAATGGTAGGAGTTGTCAAGCTCGGTGCCGTAGGTTTTCAGTATATGCGGGCATTCAAAGGTCTCGGAACCGCCTGTGGCTGCATCGGCCGCAGGCTCCTGCGCCGGTTCGGCAGGCAGTGCCTCGGGCGGAGTTTCCGCGGGCGGAGATTCCGCAGGGGGCGCTTCCGCAGGAAGAGCTTCCGCGGCGGGAACAGCCGCCTCTTTTGCTCCGCAGGCGGCGAGGGCGGTCAGCATTATCACCGCAATGATAAGGCAGATAAGTTTTTTCATAGTTTTCAATCCCCCGGGTGTTGATATGATTTTAGCTTTATAATTAATATCTATTAATCCTGATTATACCGATTTTTCGGGGGGGTATCCGATATTTATTTAATATTCGGTGACCAATCGGTTAACTCATCACATCCGCCATTTCCACTTTCCCGTCCGGGATGGTTTGCCCCGAGATGTTTATAATCTTTTCGTCGAAATCAAACACATAGTTCTGACCGTGCGGCGAGTCGATGAACTGAATTTTGAAGCACAGCCGGTTACCCTCCCATTTAAACGTCGCGGCGGCTTCGGCGCGGCGGCGGCTCTCCGGGCGGAGCATCCATTCGTACAGCGCGGAAGGGAAGTCTTCGATAATCCCGCGCCTCCAGCCGCCGTTCACAGCCCAGATCGTCCTTGCCCCTTCCGGCAAGAGGAAGCAGAGCATCGCTTTTTTGCCCTCTGCCTTCACCATGATTTTTTCGACGTCCAAAAGCTCTTTGACTTTTAATTCGCCGTCAAAGTCCTTTTCTTCGCCGCCGCAGAGCGCCGTCTGAAACTCAAACGACTGCTCGGTTTTCCGAAGCGCCGAGAGCGCGGCTTCGTCTTCCGGCAGCGCGGAGCGGGAGAAGTGCGGGTAGACAAGCTCCCAGAAAGCGTCCATCGCGTCCTGGAATCGGTTGTCTTCGGCGGTCTGAATCCAGACAGCCTCCTGCTCGGGCAGCACCACCATCAGCTGACCGTAAGCGCCGTCGCCGCGGAAGCACTGATGCTGACACCGCCAGAGGGTGTAGCCGTACCCCTGGCTCCAGTCGGCGGTGCCGCTGTTTTCGGTGTGATAAGCCGACGCGCGCCGCGCCCAGTCCCGGCTGAAAATCCGCTTGCCGTTGAACATTCCGTCGTTCAGATAGACCGAGCCCAATTTCAGCATATCCAAAGGCGAGACGTGAATTCCCCAGCCGCCCTCGCAGATGCCCTGCGGGCAGCGGTCCCATTCAACGCCGCGCTCGATGCCGTCTTCGGTTTTTACGTCTTCACA
>JAAZGC010000315.1 GCA_012511425.1 Clostridiales bacterium
AATGTTGTTTTAAACGAAAACGAAAATGACGACGAGAACGTAACCGAGACCACCGAGGTTCCGGCTTCCGCTCCTGCGGAAACCAGGCAGACTTCCCCGACTCAGCAGCGTCCCTCTTACCGTCCCGGCTTCCACCGCCACCGCAAGAAGCAGTGCCAGTTCTGCGTCGACAAGGTCGACTATATCGATTACAAGGACATCCCGCGTCTCCGCAAGTTTATCAGCGAGCGCGCCAAGATAGTTCCGCGCCGTATCACCGGCACCTGCGCAAAGCATCAGCGTCAGCTTACCGTAGCGATTAAGCGCGCCCGCTTCTGCGCCCTGCTTCCTTATATCAGCGACTGATATCAATATGCCGCCGCATCAGACCGATGCGGCGGCGTTGTTTTCAGAAAAGTTCGCTGAACCAAATTTTACTGCGATCTGCTTCGCAGATAATGTCGTCAAACGCAAGATAATATGAATAAAGCGCCTGGAATTTATATCCGTGACGGCGGTCGTCTTTGTTTTTGCCGTATTTTCCGTCACCTAAGAGCGGATGCGAATAAAAGGCAAGATGCGCTCGAATCTGATGGGTACGCCCGGTCAGAAGATTCACATCAAGCAGTGAAAGCCCGTTTTTTTCCGCCAACACTTTGTAATGGGTTATTATAGTCTTCGCTTCGGGATGATCCGGCATTTCTTTGAATACGCTGACCGTATTGGTATTACTGTCCTTAATCAAATAATCCCGAAGCGTCGCTTCCTTTTCTCGGAAGATGCCGTGAGCTGCACAGAGATATTTCTTTGTTACCCTGCCTTCCCGGATTTCTTCATCAATATGCCTGAGGGAGGCAGCTGTTTTTGCTGCGATGACAAGCCCTCCCGTATTTCTGTCTATTCGGTTGCAGAGCGCCGGAGCGAAGGAGTTTTCAAGCTCCGGCTTGTAGTCGCCGTTTTGGTAAAGATAAGCTTTGATGTTGTTTATAAGTGTGTCGCCGTCTCCCGAGTCGTCCGAATGACAAAGCATTCCGGGACGTTTGTCGCAGACGATAACTCCGCTGTCTTCGTAGACAATATCAAGCTTCGGGCTGATGTATTTCCATGAATTGTCGGAAGCCGTATCTTCACTGAAGTCCTCCCGCGTCCATATCGCAACCTTGTCCCCATTGACAAGCCGGTAGGAGATATCGGTTCGTTTACCGTTAACCTTTATCTTCTTCTGTCGTATCAGGCGGTACATCAGCGGCGGCGGAAGGTTTTTTTCGGCCTTTAAAAGAAATTTATCGAGACGCTGACCGGCGTCGTTATCTGAAATTATATATTCTCTCATCTTTATATAACCGCGCCGGCAAAGACATTTATCACTTTGTACCGAAAATCCTGTCACCGGCGTCTCCGAGACCCGGGACAATATAAGCGTGTTCGTTCAAATGATCGTCCAGCGCGGCGACATAAATATCAACATCGGGATGATCTTCCTGCACTCTTGCGACACCCTCAGGAGCTGCGACGAGATTTAGCAGCTTGATGCTCTTGACCCCGCGCTTCTTGATCATTGTAATCGCAGCAGAAGCACTGCCTCCGGTTGCAAGCATCGGATCGCAGAGTATAACGGTTCGCTGTTCGATATCAGGCGGGAGCTTGCAGTAATATTCAATAGGCAAATGAGTTTCCGGATCGCGATAAAGACCGATATGTCCGACTTTTGCGACCGGAACGAGTGATAAAAGTCCTTCTACCATTCCGAGCCCGGCTCTGAGCACCGGAACGAAAGCGATTTTCTTTCCGCTGATTTCCTTTCCGGTCATTCGGCAGATAGGAGTTTCGATTTCAATATCGGTTAGCGGAAGATCGCGGGTAAGTTCGTATCCCATAAGGGTAGAAATCTCGGTTAGAATCTTCTTGAAGTCTTTTGTCCCGGTGTTTTTGTCGCGCATTATAGTCAGCTTGTGCTGAACGAGCGGATGATCTATTATATAAAGTTCTCCCATTAAAAAGGACCCCCGATAAAAATGAATATGTTAAATTATATTATACACTTATATCCGCTGATTTTCAACCCCATAAATCAAAATTTAAAAATATCTGTTTTTTTGACCGGAATTTTATGGTAAAATTAATATAATTATTGATTTATACGATCGGTGATCAATGAATAACAAAACAACGACAGCCGGCATATACACTCTCGGGTGCAGAGTAAACCAATACGAAAGCCGGGCAATACAGGAAAAGCTTGCACAGCACGGCATCGAAG
>JAAZGC010000316.1 GCA_012511425.1 Clostridiales bacterium
ATCAAAATAATCTTTAACTTCACCGGCGGTTCCGTATGAATCTATTGCACCTTTACTTGTAACCGAATACGCCGCGTATTTCTGTGCGAAGTCGAGATCGAATAACATCTCATTTTTATCAGGTTTCTTAAGATAAGTTAAGTCACAGCCGCGATCAACCATTCGAAACAGCATTGCACCGGTAAAAGCGTCACCTGCACCCGTTGTGTCGACTGTTTTGACTTGATAAGCCGGTCTTGTTTCATCTATGTCTTCAGCTATAATCCGAGCACCTTTTGAACCGAGTGTGTTAAAAACTATATAAGCGGTTTTGCGTATTTCCGCTAAACCCGCTTCAGTATCAGCACCGTAGACAAAATCGACTTCTTCATCGGAGATTTTAACGACATCCGCATACGGAAGAAATTCGAGCACTGTTTTGCGGCACTCATCTTCGTCTTTCCATAGCGGCAGCCGTATGTTCGGATCAAAGCTTATAATAAGCCCTCTGTTTTTTGCGATTTCAATCGCTTTGCGAGTTGCGTATCTTACCGGAGCATCAATCAAATCAACCGAACTGAAGTGGAGTATCGCCGAGTCGGAACAAAATTCGTTCTGAATTTCGGAGATGTCATTTACATCAAGCAGCATATCGGCGCCGGGATCTCGGTAGAAGCTGAAATCACGCTCACCGTCGGCGCGAAGAGTAACGAATGCAAGAGTTGTCTTGGCCTTGTTGGTTCTGAAAAGCCATGATACGTCAACACCGATATTTTCAAGCGTTTCCCTGATATAATCTCCGAACGGATCAAGCCCGACTTTAGCAATCAGCGAAGCCCGACCACCGAGACGGGCGATCGCTGCCGAAACATTTGCCGGACCGCCGCCGCAGACACGGCGGAAGTTTTCTACATCTTTCATGTAAACTCCGCTTCTGTCAGGGATAAAATCAATCAGAGCTTCTCCTATGCAAACTATTCTTTTCATGCCGTCCCCTTATCTTATTTATGTTTCATGCGCTCTTCGCGCCGCCTTACCGCATCTTCAAATTCCGTGCGTTCTTCATCATTGAGCAGCAACAGTTTGGGTACTTCTGCCGGTTTTTCGTTTTCGTCAAGCGCAACCATAACGAAATACGCGCTGTTTGCAAGGGTTCGTGTGCCGTCGAGTGCCTCGATGTGCGCTTCGACTTTAACTTCCATAGAGGTTCTGCCCGCCCAGGTTACTTTTCCGGTGATCGTGACAGTGTCGTTGATATGAGCAGGTGATTTGAACTGAAGGCTGTCGATACAGGCGGTTGTAATGTTGTGATTAGAATACCGCCTTGCTGAAACACCGGCGACGACATCCATCCACTTAATAAGCTGACCGCCGAATAAACGACCGGTGCCGTTGATATGCTCCGGCATAATTATCTGAACTTGTGTTGTGAGGGACTGATCTGATGTTTTATAATTGTTATCCATAAATTGAATATTGTACCTCAGGCGGCGCTTTTGCGCCGCCTGTCATAATTATATGTTTATGTTTACCAGCCGAGGGATTTAAGGTATCTGCGGCTCTTTGCCACGGCATCAATTGAGGGACACTCGAGAGAGCTGTCCTGCTCGACGATGACATATTCGGCACCGGCTTTAACGGAAGCTTCAAGTATTGCGGGGATATCCTGAACCCCGTCGCCGAGAGGCTGAAAGCGGAACTCAGCGCCGGCAACGGCTTTTTTGTCTGTACCTAAAAGACCGTACATATTTTCGGTCTTTTGTCCCTTATAATCCTTGAGATGAACGACGGGAGAACGTCCGGTATATTTGCGGATATATTCAGCCGGATCCTGACCGGCTACCTTTACCCAGCAGACATCAAGCTCGGTTTTTAGATGCCTCTCGGGAACCTGCGAATACATATAATCAAGTCCGAATTGACCGTTGGGCATGGTTATGAATTCGAAGTCATGGTTATGATAAAGCAGGATAATGCCTTTATCTGCGAATATTCCGCCGATACGGTTGATGTTCTTGAGAACCGTGTCAAAATCCGGAGCGCCGGGTCTCGTTTTTTCGTCAAGGAAGGGAATGGCGATGAATTTACATCCGACGGCTTTATATGTCTCGGCAGTCCCCTCGGGATCACCAAGCATTTCGTCATAACCGATGTGAGCGGAAATTATCTTTATTCCGACGTCGTCGGCTATCTTTTTGATCGATTCCGGCGTTTCGCCGTAAAGTCCGCCAAGCTCTGCGTAATCGTAGCCTATCTCTTTAACCTTTTCCATAGTGGCTCGGAAATCCTTTTCAAGGAAATCACGCACCGAATAAAGCTGAAGTCCTACGGGTAAAGTTTTCTTTTCCATGAAATTGTTCCTCCATTATTTATATGATAATTGAATACATAAATCAACCCGCAGCCTGCGCATATTCTTCGCAAGCTTTAGTATAGTCATCGACGGTTTTGGTCCAGCCTTTTATGCTTTTCTCATAATAAGAAGCGAAATCCTTGGCGTTTGCGGATGCACAGCAGGTTTCGGTTATTCCGTAAAGCCCAAGGTTAACACCGAGGTCATAAACGCTGCCTTTAAAGATAATATCCAGCATCTGAGATGATTCTTCGTTTCGGGAAATCTTTTGACCTAAAA
>JAAZGC010000317.1 GCA_012511425.1 Clostridiales bacterium
ATTTCCAGCGCGACGCCAGCATGTGATATTTGTTTTTGTGCTTTATCACCGACGCGCACCAGACGAAATACCCGTCCATCTTAAAGCCGGTGCCGGGGCGGATAAGCCCGAGCCGGTGGTGCAGCGGTGCTTCGAATACCCGCTCTTTGTAAAACCGGCGGTGTTCCGCTTCAAGCCCTTCGATTTCCGAATTGAGCGCGGCGAGCCATTCGTCGGCGGATTTCTTCGCTTCGGCTAAGGCGGCAGCCCCATGTTTTGTGAGCGCGCGGGTTTTTTTGCCGTCTTTGTTTTGAGGGAAATCCGTATCGGCGCCGAGGCTTTCCGCGGCGCGGACTATGCCGCTGTCGGCGAGGGAAAAGGCGTCGCAGAGTATCTTCGCTTCAAGGGGGAAATGCGCCTGCGAAGTCCCCTGCGTTTCGCCGCCGGGATTCGGCTCTCGGCCGCCGGATTCGTCGTCGGAATTGTCCGGAATTTCCGGCTGATAAAGAAAAGCGTCGAGGCAGCGCAGGCAGTCTAAAACTTTGTTTATCCTGTCGTCATACCATTCGTTTCTTTTGAGCAGCTCCGAGATAACCTCGTCGTCGAAACGGCTCAGCATCGCCGCCGCATAGACCGCATCGGCGTCGGCTTTGCGGTTTCCGCGGCAGAGCCGCAGGGCGTATGCCGCAGCGCGCCTTGCAAAATCATCCGGCTTTGATGCGATTATTTCTTCATATAAGTTTATGAACATATCAGAGTTCGATTATCACAGCTTCCGGGTCGAGCTCGGATAAAGCCTCTCCCTCCCGCTTCTGAGCCGTGAAGATAAGCGACTGTATCCCCGATTCTCCGAGCGAATGAAAGAGCAGGATCATCCTCGAAAGCCGCCGGTCGTCGAGGCGGCTGAACGCTTCGTCGGTCATTATCGGCGGGTCGGCTTTCTCCGCAAGCAGCTGCAGAAGGCTGAGCCGCAGGCAGATATACGCGGCGTCTTTCGTGCCCGAGCTCATGAATTCCTCGGTCATCGTCCGCCCGTCCCGCTCATAGTTGAGCGAAAGGGTGCCGGATACACCGAGCGTGCGCAGATTTCCGTCGGTCGCCGCCGCCATCAGCTTTCCGGCGGTTTCGGTAAGCGCCGGCGCTACCGAAGCGCGGAGCGTGTCGGAGGCGGATTCAAGGGTTTCGTATGCGAGGGAAAGCGCATCCCGCCGGGCTTCAAGCTCTTTTATTTCGCCCATCAGGGCGATGCAGCGCTCGGCTATCGGCGCAGGCTCGGCAAATACCGCCGTCAGCGCGGCAAGCTCGGTCTCGAGCGAATGGACATGATTCCGCTGCGAATCGGCGGCTTTGCGCGCAAACTCGAGGCGCCTTGAAAGGTCGTCGGGGTCGGCGTTGTCGGGGTCTACCCCGGCTCCTTCAAGCTTTGCGCGGATAGACGAGCTTTCGACATATCCGGAAGACGCCATAGCGTCGTATTTTGCCTGAAATCCCTCAATAGCCTTTTCGCGGTTTTCGATGCCGGTCCGAAGCTCTTCGACTTCTTCAATGGTTGCGTCAAGGTCGGCCCGCCCCCACATCGATAACCATTTTGATATCTCCGCGTCTTTTTCTTTCAGCCTTGCGATCGCTTCTTCGAATTTCTTCCGATTTTCGGCGGCTATGCTCTCGTCCAGCCCGACGATTTCCGTTTCTTCGATGACCGAATCGAGGGCGACGGAGAGGGTGCTGTAGTCTTCGGCGCTCCATTCGGCTAAGTATTTATCGATATCGGAAAGGAATTTTGCGCGGAAATAGAAGCAGACAAGCATCGCCGCCAGAAAGAGCACATCCGCAGCGATAAACGGCAGGATATACTGCGGCGCCAGCAGCGCATCCGCGACGGTGGCGGCAATCGCCAGAAGAAAGAGCAATCCCATCAATATGGCGTAGATCTGCGCACGGTGAGCTTTTGCGTCAAGTTCTTTGAGCCCGTCGAGCACCTTCTGCCGCCCGCCCGCTTCGCTTATCCGCCTGCCCGATTCGTGCAGCCTTTTTTTGGCGGTCTCGTCGACCGGCACCGTGCGGGTGTCGATCGGGGTTACTTTTTCGGCGACAAGCCTGTCGCGGTCATTTTTCAGCTCTTTCAGCTTCTCGAGATAGAGCCGGTTAGGAAGAAATCCCTTCCAGGTGCCTTCGGCGCGGTATTGGGAAAGCTCCTTTTTCTTTGTCGCAAGAAATCGGCCGTATTCCTCGACCTGTTCGGCGTATTTCAGCGTTTTGAGATCGCCTATCGCGTCGGCGCCTTCCCGGAGCTTCGCTTCGTTCTTTTCGCAGGTATCAAGCTTAGCTCTCATATCTTCAAGCTTAATCTGCCGCTCAAGCACCGCCGCATGATTCTTCTCCGCCGCTTCGAGGGCGGCGGTTTCGGTTATAAGCTTATCGCGCAGCTCGCCTATCTTTCCGCCGCCTCCGCTCTTGTGAGACAGCTCGACCCGCGCGGAATCCAGCTTTTTCAGCGCCGATGAGGTGTTTACCGTCTCGTCGCCGGAGAAGAGTATGTTTTCAATGCTGTCGTTCAGCTTGGAGCCGTCGAAGGAAAGCCCGTCCGACTGGCTGATGTAAGCTGTTTTGACAAACATCTCCCGCGGCAGTCCGAGAAGCGACAGCCCCGGCGCTTTGTCTCTCGAGACGACGGCTCCCGTGGCGGTGTCGATCACGGAAAGGCGGTCGAGACCCGAACGGAAGCATTCCCGCTCAAGGCGATACTCCCGCTCTTTGCCGCCGTGGCCGTCGGTCAC
>JAAZGC010000318.1 GCA_012511425.1 Clostridiales bacterium
AGGAAATGAGATTAAAAGTTCCGCCCAGCATCCCGAGGTATTTGAAATATACCAGAAGACCGATGTTAAGCCCGAGTGCCAGCGCAAAGAAGAAATTCTTCAGTTCGGGCCGGTCGTGATATTTTCCCATAAGCAGCGCGCTGAAGAAGTCAACGCAGGTAGTAAATGCCAGTATTATGATATAATACGGAATAAAGGACATATAAAAGAAGCAGGACGCCGCCAGCAGCCAGTACCGGCGGAACCGCTCGGGAAGCAGGAAAAAGACAATCGCTACGACAGGGAAGAAGATGAGAAACTCCACCGAATTAAAGAGCATCGGAATTACCTCTGATCAAATATACTTTTATGCGGCAAGAAACAGGAAGGTCGCGGCGAAACTTAAAATAAGGCCGACAAGTGAATATCTTTCCGGCTTTTCGTTGAAAAGAATCCGTGCGGCGACGGCGCTTAATACAATAGTTCCGCCTGTTACCATCGGATAAAGCACCGAGGCGTCGAGCTTGGCGGCGCCGAGCAGCTGCAGGAAGTAAGCGCTTCCGTCCAGAACGGCTGCGACGGCGCATACTGCGATCATCAGCATAAGCGTCGGTTTCAGGGATTTGCCGATGTATAGTTTTTCCGTCTGTTCCGCTTGCGAATCCGAAGAAGCATGTTTGTTCCGAATCAGGGAAACAGCCAGCGCGGCGCCCGAAATCAGGAAATTGCAGAGATTTGCAAGAAAGACAAACTCAATCGTCGAAACCGTTTCGGCAGAACTTACCTGATGCAGCTTCGAAAATATCGACACGCCGCCGTTTAAAACGAATACAGCGGCGCAGAGAATCCAGTAGCTGCCCTTGATTTTCTTTCCGTCACCTTTTCCCCGGCTGTCGAGTAGCGGCAGCGCAAGCGATACGAGCATAAGTATAAGTCCGACCACGCGGGCGATATTCGCGGTTTCGTCGAGATAAAAGACTCCGAAAAGCCAGGGCAGCAGCATTCCGCCGCTCATCAGGAACATCATGTAGATCGAAACCGGACCGAGCTTCATTATAACAAACCCCAAAAGGGTATAAGTTACGCAGAAAAAAGCGATCAGGGCGGCATAAAGCACCGAAACACCAGAAAAGCTGAGCTTTCCGAGCGATATAAGCGAAGCCAGCAGGAAAATGACGGTAGTCAGGCCGCGCACTATCACGTTGAACCGGGAAGCCGAAACCGCTTCGGCGCCGTATTTCAGCTGATAGAATTTCGTCACCGAAAATTGCAGGGCAAGCAGTATCACCGAGGATAAAACGATTATATAATTTATCATGTCAATGTTCCGCATTTCTTTTTTTATATCAGAACCTTGAAAGATATTCTAACATAAAACCGCGTCAAAGTCAACCGAAACAAGAAATTCATTTGTTAAAACAACTCACACCGCATTTGGCGCGATTTTGCATACAAAAAAGAAAACTGCCGGCAATATACCCCGATGCATTAAAGAGATGCTGATTTATAAGCTTGACAAAATGCAGCATGAATGGTATAATTATAACTAAATAATAACAGGAATCTTTAAATGACAGATATAAAAGAAGGCAATGTAATCCTGACGGGAATGCCCGGCAGCGGAAAAAGCACGGTAGGAGTGCTCCTTGCAAAAGCACTGGGCGCGGATTTTATCGACACAGACCTTTTGATACAGCGCCGCGCAGGAATGCTGCTTAAGGACATAATAACAAATCGCGGAACCGATGGCTTTTTAGATTACGAAGCCGAAGTCCTGCGCTCCATAGATATCAGAGGCGCCGTTATCGCAACCGGCGGTTCGGCGGTCTGCCGCGAAGGAGTCGTCGAATCGCTGAAAGCCGGCGGAATTTCCGTTTGGCTCGATGTTCCGATAAACCTGCTTGAAATGCGTATAGGCGGACTCGAAGGGCTGAGAGCGCGGGGAGTTGCGCTGGGGAAAGACCAGTCTCTTAGCGGTGTTTACGAAAAACGCTGCGAGCTGTATATAAAGAACGCGGATATAAGAGCCGAATGCGGCGATCTTAATGCCGAGGGCTGCTGCGCCCTTGTTTTGAGCCGCCTTTCGGCTTATAAATCGAATTTGGGGAAATAATTCCGGAAAGAGGTAAGCCATGTCAGCCTGGACGTCAAGCTTTGATACGGACGAAGCGGATACCGTCATACTCGGCTTCGGGGAAATCTCTGTCGGCGGCATCAGCGATTCGGCGGACAAAGAGCTTATGAATTTCGGCGGCCGCGGTCTCAGCACGATAGCCTGCCGCCTTCTCTATATTTTTGCCGGAAGCAGAATCGATCTGCTTTATGAAGACGAAGAAAAGCCGATAACAAGAAAACTCGACGGCGGCGAAGACGGGCTCATCGTTTTTATCGCCCCCCGGCCGCAAAGCCGGCTTGAGATCAAGTCCGGTTCCGATGAGCTTGACGGCTCAAGGTTCATGTATATCGACTATCTCACAAACAAACCGGCGGTTCCGTCGGGAAAGGTATATGTCACACCGCTCGGCCACAGGCGGGATATCGGCTGTTATCTCGAGCTTATACGGGAACTCTATGTAAAATACTACACCGAAGGCGAAAACGACTGCGTTCTCAACGGCTGCCGGAATGCTGCGAAAGGACTTGTCGATTACGCGCCGCAGGCGCTTGAGATCCCGCTTTTATCAGATACCCGCGTCATCAATGCCCTAAAGGAAATCAAGCGCGACCTGCCCCGCGTCACCCGCTCCTCGGCGGCCGTGGCGGGAGGCGTAAGCTCGGTTTATATGGGCGTTCTCTTCGCCGATACGGTCTCGATTTCGATCGGCCGTTATATCCGCGAATACCGCCTCTGCATGGCGCAGCTTTATATCCGCGGAGGCATGACGGTGGAAGACGCCGCCCGGATGGTCGGCTATACCTCCGGCTCGTCGTTCGCCCGGGCTAAAAAGCATTTCAGAGGCGAGAAAAACGACTGCGAAAGCTCGGAAGATTACGAAGACGAATCCGACTCGGACGATTAAAGAGCTGCTGCGGCAAATTCCGATAAACCGGCAATATACAAATTAAACAAGAATACCGCCGTATTAACACCAAAAATGTTTTGCAGCGGTAATTTTATGCGATTTTATTCATCGTAATCCGAGCCGATTTGCCGGTCTGTGGTTTTTGTGCAGCAGAAAACGTAATACCCTTTCCTTTTGTAAAGCGTTTCGCAATTCCCGAAAACATCCTTAAGTTTTGCAAGGGTGCTTTCCGCGCCGTGTTTTTTCAGCGTCACGATATACAGTTTTCCGCCGTCGTTCAGATGAGAGAATGAATCCTCATACATTTTATAGGTAACCGCTTTTCCGGCATGAATCGGAGGATTTATGACGATCGTGTCAAAAGAACCCGAAATGCCGTCAAAGCAGTCGGATTTTATAACATTTGACTCAACGCCGTTGTCGATGCAGTTGCGCTTTGTAAGTTCTAAGGCGTATTGATTGACATCCGCCTGAGTCAGTTTCAGTGAATTGGTTTTTGCCAAAACTATCCCGATGCATCCGTATCCGCAGCCCATATCAAGCAGCGATCCCGAAAGAGGCGGGATGGTTCTCAGCAAAATATCGGTTGCGGGGTCAATGTGGTCCTTTGAAAACAAACCCGAGTCGGTGGTAAATTCAAATCGGTTATTCGCATAATAATAAATTATTTTTTTAATATCATGCTTCAATGTATTATCTTCGATAAAATAATGGCTCATGTGTTGCAAGACCTCATTTTTGAATACATAATACCCGGCAGGCAGAACCGGCAGCGAAGATAAAACCGTTCCGAAAAGGAACGGTTTTGCTTATTTGATCTCAACCGTGACCTGGCGGTTATCGACATTGGCGGCAGCTTTCATAACGCTGCGTATTGCCAGAGCGATGCGCCCGCGGCGGCCGATCACCTTTCCCATTTCATCGGGAGCGACAGTGAGCGTAAGCTCGGTAACTTTGCCTTTCGATGTCTGGGTAACTTTGACCTGGTCCGGATCATCGACTATAGCCTTGGCTATATCGGTCAGCACAAGCTGTAAATCAACCATTTATAGCCTCCGAATCTGTATTTGGAGCGTGTCCGCAAAGCGTCTTGACGCGGCGGATTTTATTCTAACCGTTTTTCGGTTATTTCTCAATTAAACCAACTTTCTTAAGCAGAGCTTTTGCGGTCTCGGTCGGCTGAGCGCCGTTCTTGAGCCACTGAGTCGCCTTTTCGGCGTCGATTTTGATGTTTGCGGGTTCGGTCAGGGGATCAAAGTAACCGATCTCCTCGATGAAAGCGCTGCGGTTGGTGCGTGAGTCGGCTACGACAACGCGATAGAACGGATTTTTCTTGGCTCCGCATCTCTTGAGACGAATTTTGACAGCCATTTTTTTGTTTTCCTCCGGAAAATAATTTTAAATTTGATTTTATATTTAATAAAAAATATAGCGTGTAATATAAGGTCAGCGTCTGAACCGGCGCTTATTTTTGCCCTTGCCTTTGTTTTTGCCGAAGCCGGACATCATCCCCTGCATTGCGCCCATATTTCCGCCGGTCATCTGCTTCATCAGTTTCTTTATCTGTTCAAACTGCTTCAGCAGGCGGTTGACATCGTCAATGCTGTTGCCGGAACCCTGAGCGATGCGCTTCTTGCGAGACATATCGATAATATTCGGTTTTCTGCGCTCGAGCGGCGTCATCGATTTGATTATCGCTTCCGTTCGGTCGATTGCCCGCTCGTCGAACTTGACATCCTTCATCGCAGCGGTATTCATTCCGGGGAGCATTCCCATGATCTGCTCCATCGAGCCCATGTTTTTTATCTGCATGAACTGTTCCATGAAGTCGTCAAGGGTGAATTCGGACGCGCGTATCTTTTCCTCAAGCTCGGCAGCCTTTTTGGCGTCGTATTGCTGTTCGGCTTTTTCTATGAACGAGAGGACATCTCCCATGCCGAGTATCCTCGAAGCCATCCGGTCGGGATAGAAAGGCTCGATAGCATCCAGCTTCTCTCCGACACCGACATATTTAATCGGTTTCTGAGTGACATATCTTACCGAGAGTGCCGCTCCGCCGCGGGTGTCGCCGTCAAGCTTTGTAAGTATGACGCCGGTTATGTCGAGCTGATTGTTGAAAGTTTCGGCGACGTTGACCGCATCCTGCCCCAGCATAGCGTCGACGACCAAAAGTATCTCATGCGGATGAACCGAGTCTTTTATGTCACGCAGCTCTTTCATCAGTATTTCATCGATCTCAAGCCGTCCGGCGGTGTCGATGAAAACGGTATTAAGGTCATTTTTCTGAGCGTATTCGACGCCTGCCGCGGGAATAGCGACCGGGCTGTTGTTCCCTTCGATTTTGAAGACCGGTACTCCGACCTGCGCTCCGACCACTTCAAGCTGCTTTATCGCAGCGGGACGATAAACGTCGCAGGCGACGAGCAGCGGCCGCTTTCCGTCCTTTTTGAGCAATCCGGCGAGTTTTCCGCAGTGGGTGGTCTTGCCGGCGCCCTGAAGACCGCACATCATGATTATAGTCGGCGGTTTCGGCGAAACGGCGAGTTTTGCATGACTTGTGCCCATAAGCGCCGTCAGCTCTTCGTTTACGATCTTTACGATCTGCTGCGACGGCACAAGCGATTCCAAAACTTCCGCCCCGACAGCCCTGTCGGTGATGCTGTTGATAAAGTCCTTTACAACCTTATAGTTGACGTCGGCTTCGAGCAGCGCAAGCTTGATCTCGCGCATTCCCGCCTTGACGTCTTTTTCGGTGACTTTCCCCTTGCCGCGAAAGGACTTGAAAGCGGCGGTAAGTTTTTCGGTTAATCCCTGAAACATTTATATCATCAAATACATGGTATTGTGGTTACTCTAAATCTCGTCGAGCAGCTTGCCCGCGATTTCGGCGATTTTATCGCCCCCTTCGGTTTCCTCCGAAAGAGAGATAATCTTGCGGAGTTCCTGCGCCCATTTTTCGGTTTTCGAAAGCAGTCCCAGTTTCGCTTCAAGCTCCTCGATTATCGCGCAGGCTTTCGTTATCCTGTCATGCGCGCCGGCGCGGGTGAGATCCAGCGAATTTCCGATTTCGGAAAGGGAAAGGTCTTCGTTCACCCAAAGCTCCATCGCCTCCCGCTGCCGCTCGGACAGCACACCGCCGTAAATATCGTAAAGCCTGGTTATCCTGACGTGCTGCATTTCTGCAAGCATCGGTTTTTTTGCATTGTCAGACATGACCTTCGCCTCCGGTCGGCATTCATAATCGTGGTTATCGGCTGAAAAGCGGTGTTAAGCGAAACGCTTTACATATTATACCGCAATATTTCCGTTTTGTCAAGTACCGCGGCGGATGTTGACAAAAATTTAATAATTATCCCTTGTCAATAATGACAAAAAATGATATAATATACGGAGTATTTGTTTTTACATGGAGTTCAACATGGATATTACAGTTTTTATCTCGTCTTTTATGAGCGTTTTAGGCGTTTTGGCGCCGCTTACCGGCGACACCAAGCTCACCTGGCTTATCCCGGCCGCCATAGTTTCCGCGGTGCTTGTGGTAGTGCTGGTCGTTTTGGGAAACCGCCGCAAATAAGGCTCGGCGTGTTTCGCCGTTTTCCGATAATATTTAAGGATAAATAAATGAATAAAATGACACTTGAAGCTCTGAAAACAGAGCTTTGCGAGTATCTTGCGGGGGCAGCTGCAGCGTATTTTCCGTCAGCTGTTTTGCCGGCGAAAGAGGAGCTGGAGGCTCAGCTTAAAGCTTCTCTTGAATACCCCCCCGACCCGTCGATGGGGGACATCGCCGTCCCCTGCTTTAAGCTGTCGAAAATACTCCGTTCCGCCCCGCCGGCAATCGCGGCGAAGCTAGGAGAGGGCATCGCGGAAAAGCTGCCTTTTATCGAAAAAGCGGAGATAGCCGGCGGTTATCTCAACCTGACAATTTCAGGCAGATTCTATCGCGAAGGGCTGCTGCCGGCTATTCTCGACGCAAAAGAAAAATGGGGCGGTTCGGACGTCGGACGCGGTAAGACGGTAGTCATCGATTACAGCTCCCCTAACGTCTGCAAGCCGTTTCATATCGGACACCTGGGAACTACCGTCATCGGCCATTCTCTGAAACTTCTGCTTGAAGCCGTCGGATATAAAGTTATCGGCATCAACTACATCGGCGACTGGGGCACTCAGTTCGGCAAGATGATTGTCGCTTTCGATAAATGGGGCGATCGCAGCGCAACAGAAAAGCGCGGAGTTGATGAACTGCTCGACCTCTATGTCCGCTTTCATCGCGAAGCGGAGAACGACCCGTCGCTCGACGATATGGCGAGAGCCGAATTCCGCAAACTAGAAAACGGCGACGAACGAAATCTGGAGCTTTGGAAATGGTTTCGTGAGATTTCAATCGAAGAATACAAAAAAACCTATAAGCTGCTCGGAATTGAGTTTGACTCCTGGAAGGGCGAAAGCTTCTATACCGACAAAATGCCGCGGCAGGTGGAAAAGCTCCGCGAAAGCGGCCTTATGAAGCAAGACAAAGGCGCGTGGCTCGTCGACCTCGAAGACTACAAAATGCCGCCCTGCCTGATCCTCAAAAGCGACGGCTCAACCCTCTATCCGACGCGTGACATCGCCGCGGCGGTCTACCGCAAGGAAACATATGATTTCGACCTTGCGCTGTATGTGACATCGGCGGGGCAGAGCCTGCATTTCGCGCAATGGTTTAAAGTCATCGAGCTTATGGGCTATGACTGGGCTGACAAGCTTGTCCATGTTCCTTACGGCACGATAAGCGTAGGCGGCGCAAAGCTTTCCACCCGCGAGGGCAACATGGTGCTGCTCCGCGAACTTTTCGCCGACGCCATCGAAAAAGTCGACGGCATCATCGCCGAGAAGAACCCGGATATCGAAAACCGCGAAGAAGCGGCGGAAGCCGTCGGCGTCGGAGCGGTAATCTACCACTATCTCTGGAACAGCCGCATAAAAGATATAAGCTTCAATATGGAAGACGCGCTCAGCTTCGACGGCGCAACCGGACCTTATGTCCAGTATACCTACGCCAGAACCGCGTCAATCCTCTCAAAAGCGGGAGAACTTGCCGACGCGCAGTATTCCCCCGGCGATTATCAGCCGAACGAATATGAATCTGCGCTGCTGCGCCAGCTGATGCTTCTGCCGGAAAAAGTCGCGGCGGCGATCGAAGGCTATGAACCGTCGGTCATCACCAGATACAGCTACGACGTTGCGACCGCATTCAACCGCCTGTATCAGTCGACCCGAATCATCGGCGCCGAATCGGAGGAAGTTCAGAATTTCAGGCTTGCGCTTACCCGCGCCGCCGGATATACGCTTAAGTCCTCGCTCGGACTTATCTGCCTCAAGACACCGGAAAAGATTTGATATATATATGGAGAATAAGTCATGTCAGGACACAGCAAATGGAGTAACATAAAGCATAAAAAGGAAAAGACCGATGCGCAGCGGGCGAAGATTTTCACCAAAATCGGCAAAGAGATGTCGGTTGCCGTCCGCGAGAGCGGTCCGGACCCGGCAACCAACTCGAAGCTCCGCGACCTTATCGCAAAGGCAAAATCCCAGAACGTCCCCAACGACAACATTGAGCGCATAATCAAGCGCGCCGTCGGCGACGACAGCGTCGTATACGAGGAGATAACTTACGAGGGCTACGGCCCCGGAGGAGTCGCCGTTATCGTTGAAGTGACCACCGACAACAAAAACCGCGCCGCCGGCGAAGTCCGCCACATCTTCGATAAATACGGCGGCAACTTAGGCGTCACCGGATCCGTCGGATTCCTTTTCACCGATAAAGGCGTAATAGTTATCGAAAAAGACGAAGATGCCGAAATAGACGCCGAAAAGCTGATGGAGACCGCGATAATGGCAGGAGCCGAAGACTTCTCCTCAGACGGCGATGTTTATGAAATCACCACCGAACCGGCTCAATTAAGCGCCGTCCGCGACGATATAGAAGCCGCCGGATACGCGATCCTATCGGCCGAAGTCGAAAAAATACCGTCTACATATATCACTCTGACCGACGAAGAAGCGGTCAAGAATATGCAGACGATCCTTGATAACTTCGACGACAACGACGACGTTACCGACGTTTACCACAACTGGGAAAACGCCGACGAAGAATAATAATGCAAAAAATCAGGCGAGGGCAACCCCGCCTTTTTATTCGGTTCGATCAAATAAGGCGAGATCCCGCTTCTTCCCGGAAGCTGACTCTCGCCCGTAATTATTTAAATATCTTCTTCAACCGCTTCGTAGATCTTTTCGTAGTGTTTAAGGACTTTCTTTTCGACGGATGCCCAGTAAGAGGCAACGTCGGTCTTCTTGTCTGTCATCATTCGCGGAAGGATCCAGGTGCATCCGTTCCAGCTGTCAAAGACATAACCGAAGTCATACAAGATACCGTCGTAGATGTAATCAAGCATCTCGAAGCTTTCATCGTCGCGGAGATATTTGGTGCCGAGAGCGATGTCATAAACAACCGGTATGACCTGCTTGTAGGTCTCTGCACACATGGCTTCGATTATAACGCCGGTGCGAGCCACATCCTCGTCTGAAGCTGTCTTCGGTATGCAGAGCATACCGTTCCAGGCGTCGACGTGGGTATGATAACCCTCCTGCGCCTCGTCGAATTTCGGATAAGGAATCATACCGAAGTCGACTTCGGTGGATCGGAAACTTTGAGCATCGGATACTCCGCCGGCGAAGAGAAAGGCTCGTCCGTCGGTAAAAGCGGGAACGCAGGATGCGTTATTGAAGTCGTAATCTCCGTAGAGGGTGCGGTTGTCATTGTAGATCAGATTGTAAAGCTTCTCGACAAGCGTGACCATTTTGTCGTTCATGACGTTCGGTGTAGGCATACCGCTGTCGTCAATGATAACCGAACAGATATCCGCGCCGTACATGAAGTTAAGCGTGGTGTTGTCGTTGTTGCAGGCGAGGCCGTACTGATCGCTTTCGTCAAATACGCCGTCACCGTTTATGTCTTCGCTTACTAATTTTGTATACTCGGAAATAAGATCCATAGTCCACTTTCCCTGCCTTACGGTGTCATAAACGCCGGTTATTCCGTAGTTTTCACCGAGCTGCTTATTGAAAAGCATGCAGAAAGGATAGGGAATTGTGATGCTTCCGGCGATGAAATACTGCTTGCCTAATATCTGCATAGTTTCGTTGATCTGACTGTTCCACCAGGGCTTTGTAAGATCGATATGCGGCACATCGTTCCAGCTTCGTATGCAGTGTCCCAGAACAAAACCGGAGGCGGATTGAATCTGGTGCGGAATGCAGACATCGACTGCTTTTTCGCCGGCAGTGACGAACTTTTTGAAAGCGCCGTCAAGTTCGGCAATTCCGGGGTGCGCGTTTACCGCGATCTCAAAGTTGAAACGCTCTTCAACCTGGCGGTTGCGCTGAAATATAACGTCGTTGACGAGATCCCCGGTTTCCTCTTCCTGATAATAAGTTCCGGGGGAATAAGTCATTATCGTAAATACATAACCGTTGAAGTCGGAGTCGGGCAGGTCGTCCGGAATAAGCTGACGCTTTTCTATATCGGAAAGTTCGGCTGTGGTCTCCGCTTCCGCATTGTCAGCCGATGCCGCCGTCGTGTCAAGTGCGTCTCCGTCCTTTCCTCCGCAGGAGGCGGACAGCAGAAGCGCAGTCATAAGCAGCGCCGCAAGGATGAGTGACAGGATTCTTTTTGTTTTCATTTCGGCTTCTCCTTTTGGTTTATATAATCTGA
>JAAZGC010000319.1 GCA_012511425.1 Clostridiales bacterium
AAAAAACAAAACGTATAAAAAGATAACTTACAAAAATAACATATTATTCTACACTTTAATATATAAAATAAATTGTTCGGCTGTATTTACATCCGATGAACGCAAATAAAATTTTGAGTAAATTGATTTATACACGCTATTTCCATCCGCAAACCAAACAAAAAAGGCGCCGTGAAAACGGCGCCTGAAACAGAATATTCGTATCAGATCAGCGGAGCGGAGAATATCTCGGTGTATTTCAGCGTCCCGTTTATCCGGTCCGAGCGCATGAGCGAAATCTTGTCAACCCGGCTTTCAGCCGGCTTCGGCGCCGTATCCGCTCTGCGCGGCGCCGAGACCTCCCGCCCGAGGGTAATATGCGGGGTAAAGCGGCGGTCGACATCAAATCCGACAGCGATAAGCCCGGATGTCAGACGGGAGGAAAGCTTGGAAAGCTCCGATGCTCCCTCTCCTATACCGACCCACCTGATATCCCCGCTCTCTCGGCGGAAGTGTCCTTCATCGCCGAGAGATATGTCAAATGCCGGAGTTTGCGCTGCGGCATCTTTCATAACTGCGGAAATATCGTCAGTCCGATCAGTTTCGCCGATAAAGGCGAGGGTCAGGTGAAGATTTGCGGCCCTCGTGAAGTTTCCTTTGGAGGAAACCGCCCGCAGCCGCCCTATCGCGTCGATCAGGCTTTCCTTCATCTCCCGGCTGAAATTTACGGCGATGAACAGTCTCATTTAGAATTGCTCCGTTAAATCGATATTAAATAAATGAACGGGATATATAGATCAGAACTCCACATGAACCTGAGCAATTTTCCACTTCGGCAGCTTGAAGCTGACTGCGCCGCGGCTCGGTTTTAGTGTCGAAAGCTCTTCCTGCATAAGATTGACAAGAGATGCTGACTTCGGGGTCTTCGCAAAGGTCAGCTTTATCTCGGTGTCATTTCCGGTGTATTCGCCTACGCGGATAAGGAGCCTTCCGTCGTCGGAGGTGTCGACCGAAGTGATAACGGCGGTGGAAGCCGAAACTCCGAAGAGGGTTCCCTCCGGCTTGAGCGTACCCTTGTGAGCGGAGGTCGGAATGAATCTCAGCGGGCGGTAGAACGCCATTGTCTGCTCCTGAAGCGCCTTTGTGCAGTCGGAACCGACGGTTACGTAGAGATTTATTGTATGAATCGCGCGCTCCGGATACGGATCGGGGTAGGCGGGGGTATGAATCAGCGTGCTGTAAAGGGAACCGCCGTACATACGGTAGCCGTATTTCGAGTCGACCGAGAGTCCTACGCAGCGTCCCGAGTCGTCGGCAGACTTGGCAGCGATGTAGGTCTGGCAGGCGATATCGTGGTTAGCCGCCTTGCGGGTAATGGTTCCTCCGGGTATGTCGCAGATTGCGGTGTCCGATTCATATGCGTATGGCAAGTGGAAGCAGAGCAGCGGCATATATTCGCCGGTCGATTCCTTCCAGTCTACTTCAAGCGAATATTTCAGCGCGCGTGCGTGCTTGGCGAGCGAAACGTTGACCTTGACAGTCGAATTAAGCACACT
>JAAZGC010000320.1 GCA_012511425.1 Clostridiales bacterium
AATTCCATATCCGATATCAGATATAAAGTATCGGGCAGCTCTTGCTGAGGAAGCTCGTTTTTTACCGCTGCGGATAAGATCAGGTCGAATACCGCTTCGATGTTTGTGTTCGCAACCTCATTGAAAGAGCAAAGATACTCAAGCTTTTCGGAAAAGGTTTTTCCTTTTATTTCGATAAGCTGCGGCCGGCAGGAGAACTCGATAAAATGGTTTCGGAAAATGCCGGCATTTCGCTCCGCAAAATATACGCCCAGAGACAAGGCCACCGCCGCCGGAAGCGCATTGTCGTTCATATACATCGAACCGGAGGTGTCCACCACCGCAAGGCCGTTTTTTCCGACACAGAAATCGGGAAGCGACTCCCAGGAAGCGTTCAGCGAAGCTCTCTCTCCGGCGGATAAATTGGTGTTGAACCCCCAGCGTTCCGCGTCCAGAGCGGAACGGACAAGCTCGTAAGGGGCGAGGACGCCTGCGTGAAGCTGCTTTTTGCCTGCAGCGACAGCTTCGAGGAAAGCGGTATAGCGCTCTTCGTCGTTGCGCAGAAATGCATTTCTGTATTTGAACATCGCTTTGGAAGGCTGCTTTGAGTAATCGAAAGAATAATCCTTCTCACGGAGATTATTTTCAATTATGCGGATCCGTTTTCTAAGCCTCGTCAGGGTTTTGCGGTATTCCGCATCGGTCATGCCGAGAAGGCGGGCGATGTGCTTTGCGTTACGGACGGTCTCGGCATTTGACGCATTTACCGAAGGAAGCCATTTGGCAAGCAGCGAAACTTCCGCGTCGGATAACATATCGGTCTCAAGCTGTCTGCGGATAACATCGAAAGCGTCTTTTTCGCAGGAAGTGCCGATCAGGGAGATGAGGTCGTCGAAACGGCCGTATTCGGGGATGAGTTCGATATTACTGCGCAGAGACTCCGGCCTGTTATCGGCAAGCCAGTTTATAATAACCCGGAAAACCCTCCTCTCGCCGAGACCGCCGCGAATGTCGCGGCCGAAAAACAGTATCTTCATCGCGATGTCCGCATCCTCCGCATAAGCGCGCATGAACTGCCGGATAATCTTATCATCCTCAGCCATGCGGATTGCGCCGATTGACGCGAAAAGGTCAAGGCAGTCGGACAAAGAAGTCGCGTTTGTAACCGCGCCGTTTTCGGTAAAAGCTATGTTCGTTTCGTTTTTGAGATAATTCAACATTTTATTTCCTCCCTTTATACGGCTTGTAAGGCGCAGAGCTTCTGCCGTCTGCCTTAAGTTATAAGAAAGCCGTGCATACTCATTGCGGTGATGTTATTCAAGCCGGAACAATATAAAGACGGTTTCATATGACCGCTTCCGGCGTATTTAACAATAACAAGGCGCTGTTTGAAGCGGGAATCGACCCGGCGAAAGATGATTTTATCATCCGCTTTAACCGCCGAGCTGTTCGCAGCTGCTGCAGGCGCCTTTTCAAGATGCGGTTTCTGATCGGGGGCTGCTGTACGCATCTTTCTTTTACAAGGTACTTTTTTCGACAGGGGCGAACCCCTGCTTACAATAAGGATAGTGTCCTTTTCTGATCATAGTTTCGCTGTAAGTACCTTTTACGGGATGCAGGGGATTTCTCTCCCGCATCCCGTATATATTATACGACATCCGAATATGTTTTTCACGGAAAAAAAGCTGCGAACTCATTCAAGTTCACAGCTTTTTTGAGCGATCAATCGCTTTTTAATCAAATCAACGAAGCTTTCGGGCTCCAAAACCCTGACAAACGGACCGAAAGACAACACCCGGATAACGATTTCCGTCTCATCGCTCTCATAATACTTCAGGTGCAGGATATATCTGCCGCCGTCGGCGCGCTCTGCCTGCTTTTCGAAATGGGCGAATTGTAGCATCGCTCTTTCAAGCGCGTTGCGCTTATCGGTTATTTCCAAAGTGAGGTCTTTCAGATGTTCCGCTTTCGGCTTTTCGCCGGGCTTATCGCCGTCGCAGAAATCGCAGGTTATCACTTTTCCGAGATTGAAGCGTTTGTATTTGCAGCCGGCTGCGATTATCCGGAACTTGTCATCCTTTAACGAATATTCAAGTCCTTCGGGGCGGAAGCGGATCGATAT
>JAAZGC010000321.1 GCA_012511425.1 Clostridiales bacterium
TGCCGTAATGCAGAGATGCCGCGATACCCGCGTGAAATTTCTGAACATCGCTGTATTTGCTGCGATATGAAAGCAGTTGGTTAACAACCGCTCTCTTCGCAGCAGCTTCATATTCCTGATCTAAAATCAACGAATATTCAACGGAAAGCATTGTTTCGTATAAATTCATTTTACATAGAAAATATCAGGACTTTCACTTCGAATAATAGTTTGCAGCTTTCAGCCCCATTTCAGCACCGGCTTCGGAAACTTCCATTCCCTCGAATTCGACAGTTGCCGGAACATCAGGATCCGCAGCTTTTATCTCCTTGAAAATCGATTCGATATCAATGTCTCCCTGCCCTAAAATTGAGCCGCGGAGCATATATCTGCCGCTGTTGGACGAGAACCAGCAGCCGCTGTCGCAGCGGAAAAGTCCGCCGAGTTCAGGCAGCTTATCAGCACGGCGGACATAAAAGTCCTTAAGATGAAACATATGTACATATTTCAAAACTTTTTTGACTGCTACGACAGGATCATCTTCCACACAAATAAAATTGCCGATATCGCAGAGAAGACCGAAATTTGACCTGTCGACCGCCGACCACAGACGGATAACACGGTCGGCTCCGTTTACGAAGAAACCGTGATTTTCGACCATAGTGGTTATACCGTATTGTGAAGCATAATCGGCAAGCTCACGGCAAGCTTCGACCATTAGAGGAAATTCCCTTTCAAAATCCAGCGGGGTGTTGGTTTCGAGCGGGCGGCGGAATGAGCTTACATCATGGCGCATTCGCTTAAGTCCCAATCTGGCTGCTACATCAATATGCCGCTTAAGGCGTTCGACTTCCCTTTTTCGGCCGTCTGTATCCGGTTTCAGCAAATCTCCCAAAACAGCATAATTCGACAGGGGAAGCGAAAGAGATTCTGATTCTTCGAGGATTCGTTCGATGAGCGAATCGTTAAATTCGCCTGTTTTATCGTCGTGAAGCGTATAGCCGAATGGGACAAGTTCGACATTCGAAGCGCCGATTTCTTTTGCGAATCTCATGACTTCGATAACATCCATTCGTCCCGAATCGATTGCTTTCTGCATACTGTATGTGGAAAGACCTATTTTAAGCATAATTTACCTCATGTTTTTCCTGCATTCTTCAACGAATGCATCGATAATTTTGTAAGACCAACCATCACATTCTTCGCCGGCGGAAGTTTCCGGATGCCATTGAACTCCCAGAAAGAAAGGATAGTCCGGAAGTTCAAAAGCCTCGCAATATCCGCCTTCCACAGTCGCGCAGATAACAAGCCCCGAAGCCGGTTTCTTCACCATCTGATGATGGTAGCTGTTGGTTTTGATTGTATTCTGACCGATAATCTTATGGAGCAGAGTTTCGGGCTTGATATTTACGTTATGAATTACACCGTTTCCGTGACCGTCAAGGTGTTGATACAGAGTGCCGCCGAGAGCTACGTTCATCAGTTGAATCCCACGGCAGATTCCGATGACGGGTTTTCTATATCTCATACAGGCATGGAGAAATGAAATTTCGAAATCGTCACGTTTACGGGTAACCAGCCGGCACAGCGGATCTTTAACTTCTCCGTACAATTCCGGATCTACGTCGTCTCCGCCGGAAAATACCGCGCCGTCACACAGTTTGGCAAGCTGGTCGATATCGGTTGTATCTTTAATCTGAGGGGTAACAAGACACATCCCTCCGACTGCTCCGAAACGGTCGGCATATCTGAGAGGCGCATCTATGCGGCTTTCGCTTTCATTATATTGCGGTGTTATTATTATTACCGGTTTTTTCATTCGGACAGTTTCCTTTACTTGAATTATATTTTAATTATATATCCCGAAAGATGATTTGTCAATCTTCTTTATGAATGTTAACATTTTCGACGATTGTATTCATATAACATCAAATTCTTCAAAAATCCTTGTAAATTTCGCGCTTCGGATATGCAATATATCTATTGACAGTAAGTGATATTTTTGATATAATAATGGTAGTTTTTTTCATTACAATTATAAATATCATCGGAGGATTTTATGTTTAAAAGAATTATCGCACTGATTTGTGTTTTCCTCATGGCATTAACTGTTTTCAGCGGCTGCGGTTCTGCGGCAAACAGCGATCTTAAGGTTGGCTTCGTTTACATCGGTGCCATCGGAGACGGCGGTTATACATACGCTCACAACGAAGGACGCCTTGCTCTCGAAAAGGAACTCGGAGTTCAGACAATGTATGTCGAAAACGTTTCCGAAGATCTTGCTACTTGTAAGGACGCCATCGTTGGTCTTATCGATCAGGGATGCTCTATAGTGTATGTCAACTCATTCGGACACGGCGATGCTGCCTTTGAATGCGCTGCCGAATATCCGGATGTCTATTTCGGACATGCAACCGGTTATCTTACTGCTGCCAATTTCTCCAACTATATGGGGCGCATTTATGAGCCGCGTTACCTCTCCGGCATCGCCGCAGGTCTCAATACCGTTTCCGGTAAAATAGGCTATGTAGCCGCTATGCCTATAGCCGAAGTTATCCGCGGAATCAACGCCTTTACTCTCGGCGTTCGCTCCGTCAACCCTACCGCTACCGTTGAAGTTATCTGGACAAACACCTGGTATGATACCACTCTCGAAAAGTCCGCTGCTCAGGAACTTATCAACAAAGGCTGCGACGTTATCGCTCAGCACTGTGACTCCACTGCTCCGCAGATCGCCGCCGAAGAAGCAGGAGTGAAATCCATCGGCTACAACGCCTCGATGCTCGATGCCGCTCCGAATGCTTATCTTACTGCTCCGCTCTTCCATTGGGGCACTTTCTATATCGATGATGTCAAGTCGATTATAGAGAACAGATATCAGTCACGTTCATACTGGGAAGGTCTCAAGTCAGGAATAGTTTCTCTTGACACCCTTTCCGCCAACAATGTTGAAGGTACGGCAGATAAGGTTGCCGAAGCCCAGAAGGCAATCGAGGACGGCTCGCTTTATATCTTCACCGGTCCGCTTAACGACAATGAGGGCACCGAGAGAGTTGCTTACGGTGTTGCCATGACCGATGCCGAACTCCAGGCTTTCAACTGGTTCGTTGATGGTGTTATCGGAACCGTTCCGACCGGTAACTAATCATTAACATCTGAATACCAGAATAATTAAGCTTTACATCCGGCGATTTTCGCAAAGCAAACCGGAGTTTGCCGGTAATGCTTGATTAAATGCCGGTGGAATCGCCGCTATGCGGCTTTTCCACCGGTTACGCTTTTTTCAGCTATTCAATTTCCAACCACATATTACCCATATTAAAGTATTTTTTCTCTGATATAAATAACTTCCCGCAGTGCCGACATCACTTATTATTACCTATTATTAAAACGAAATATAAACAAAACTTAGGTTTCGGAAAGAAAGGAAACTATTTATGAAACTTGTCTATAAAGGAAAGACAAAAGACGTATTTGAACTCGAGAACGGAAACTACCTTTTGAAGTTTAAGGATGACTGCACCGGAAAGGACGGGGTATTCGATCCCGGTGAAAATACCGTCGGACTTAAAATTGAAGGTGTCGGCAATGTCAATCTCAGAATGACCGATTATTATTTCAGCAAAATCAATGAAGCAGGTATCCGAACCCACTTCGTAAAAGCGAATTTTGATGAAACCACAATGGAAGTAAAACCGGCTAAAGTTTTCGGAAACGGGCTTGAAGTTATCTGCAGAAACAGAGCGGTAGGTAGTTTTATTAGAAGATACGGAGAGTATATCGCATCGGGAACGGTTCTTCCCTCATACGTAGAGACAACATTTAAGAATGACGAACTCGGCGATCCTCTGGTGACAAAGGACGGTCTTGTCGTTCTCGGGATAATGACGGAAAAGCAATATGATGACCTAAAAGTTATGACTCAGCAGATCACCAAAATCGTTTCGGACGATCTTTCAAAAAAAGGTCTCGTGCTTTACGATATCAAGCTTGAGTTCGGTTACGACAAAGACGGGAATGTAATGCTTATCGACGAAATATCTTCGGGTAATATGAGGGTATATAAAGATGACGAGTATGTTGACCCGATGAAGCTTAACGGAATGTTTTTCGCATAATTAACCATACTCTTAAAACTTTCTTCCGAAAGAGAGTCGGAAAGCAAAGCAAGCGGGCAATATTTTTAGCCTTACTTGACGAAAAGGAGCGCTTATGACAATATTTGTTGCTGTGAACGACTTGCTTAAATCAAATCGACCGTTACTTTGGAGAATCAGATAATGCAAAAATATGATATTGAACTGATAAATATATCGAAATCATTCGGTATAGTCAAAGCGAACAGCGAGATATCTCTGTCTATCGCTCCCGGCGAAATTCACGCTCTTTTGGGTGAAAACGGTTCCGGCAAGTCAACTCTGATGAATATTCTCTCCGGGATATATACGCCTGACGAAGGAATTATTAAGCTTGACGGCAGCGAAGTTAAGTTTAATTCTCCAAGTGACTCGATAGCTGCCGGAATCGGTATGGTTCACCAGCATTTCAAACTCGTTGATGTCATGTCAGCCACCGAAAATATTCTCATAGGCCTGCCAGGAGGACTTTTTATTAAGCCAAAAAAGGCTACCCGGGAGATTCAGGCAGTTGCAGATAAATACGGACTTAAAATCGATCTCTCTAAGAAAGTATACGAAATGTCGGTTTCGGAAAAGCAGACCGTTGAGATCATGAAGGTGCTGTATCGAGGCGCCCGGATACTGATACTTGATGAGCCGACCGCGGTTCTGACCCCCCAGGAAATCGTTTCGCTGTTCGGTATTCTGCGGAATATGAAAGCAAGCGGCTGTTCGATCATTATAATCACACATAAGCTTAATGAAGTAATGGAGATATCTGACCGGGTAACCGTTCTTCACAAAGGCAGAAGCATAAAGACGCTTGTAACTTCGGAAACCGATATGACCGAGCTTACAACTCTGATGGTCGGAAAACCGATCTCTCTTGAAATTAAACGGACAGACGCTGCTGCCGAACTTATAAAACCGCTGCTCGAGGTTTCCGATCTTACCGTTCTTAATGCCGACAAACGCGAAGTGCTTGACAATATGAGCTTTACTCTGAGCTCGGGTGAGATTTTGGGAGTTGCGGGAATAGCCGGTTCGGGTCAAAAAGAGCTATGCGAAACGATTGCCGGGCTGCAGCGCGCAGCTTCCGGTGACATTATATATAAAGGTCAGAGCATAATCAAGATGAACCCGCGTGATATTATCAAGAAAGGCATCACGATGAGCTTTATTCCCGAAGACAGACTCGGTATGGGCCTTGTCGGAGGAATGTCTGTCATAGACAATGTAATACTTAAAAAGGTTCAGATGCAGAAAGGCATTATCGTAGACCGGAAAGCCGGAAAGAAAGCGGCGGAACGTATGATAGAACGTTTCGGCATCAATACTCCGTCAACCCACACTATCGTGCGTAAGCTCAGCGGCGGAAACATTCAGAAAGTGCTGCTGGGACGGGAAATCGAGATGAATCCCGAACTGCTTATTACCGCTTATCCGGTACGCGGACTTGATATCGGCGCTTCATACAACATATATGATATACTGAACGAGCAGAAATCAAAAGGCGTCGGGATACTTTTTATCGGCGAAGACCTTGATGTACTGCTGGGGCTCTGCGATCGAATTATGGTAATTCATTCGGGAAAGAACATGGGTATCGTCGACGCAAAGTCGACAACAAAAGAAAAACTCGGACTTATGATGCTCGGGCAGCGTCCCGATGATATGGCGTCGTAAAATGAACTTTAACGGAGATATATAATGTTTCGTATTGTCAAAAGACAGGATATGAGCAGCCGGTATTCAACCCTTCTCCGCATAGGTTCGATATTTGCCGCGCTGATATTCACAGCTCTTATCATTATCTTGCTCGGATATAATCCGCTTCAGGTATATGCGAAGATCGTCGAAGGTTCGCTTTTTTCAAAGTTCAGAATAACTCAGACGATCCACAAAATGATCCCCTTGATCACCCTTTCTCTCGGATGCGCAGTTGCATTCAAGATGAAGTTCTGGAACATCGGCGCTGAGGGGCAGTTTTATCTGGGAGCTTTAGGGGCTACTTACATTGCGCTTAACTACGGAAGTCTTCCTCCGTATATTCTGCTTCCGATAATGTTTGTCGCAGGTTTTATATGCGGAGCTTTATGGGCGCTTATCGCAGCGCTGCTGAGAACCGCTTTCGGCGCATCGGAAACGCTGGTAACTCTGATGCTCAACTATATCGCGACAAATATAATCATGTATCTTCAATACGGCCCTTGGAAAGATCCCGAAGCGAGAGGTTTTGCGAAAATAGCGCGTTTCAGTCCGAACGCCTGGCTACCGACTATTTTCGGAGTTCAGAGCGGCTGGATAATTACGCTTATACTTGTTGTTCTGATATATTTTATGTTTGCAAAGACACGACTCGGGTATCAGATTCAGGTAATCGGCGAAAATACTCAGACCGCCAGTTACGCCGGAATGAATGTCAACAAGATACTGATTATCGCTGTAATTCTTTCGGGTGGTATCTGCGGTATCGCAGGAATGATGCAGGCTTCCGGAGTGGAGCATTCGCTTACTTATGAGCTTTCTGCAGGTCTCGGCTTCACAGCTGTCATTACTGCCTGGCTGGCGCGGCTTGATCCTTTGAATATAGTTATCGTGTCGACACTATTCTCCGTGCTTTTGCAGGGCGGTACATATATTCAGACGGCTTTGCAGGTTCCGAGCTCTATTGCCGGAATAATACAGGGTGTTATCCTTTTCTTTGTTCTTGCATCGGATTTCTTTGTAAATTATAAAATAATACGAGTTAAAAAGGAAACCCCGGATGCTGCTGTATCTTTCGATGAAGGAAAATAAAAAATGGATATACTTAACTCGATAGGATTATTTCTTCAATCCACCGTTCAGATGGGAACGATTCTCCTTTTTGCGACCTTGGGCGGCATATTATGCGAACGCGTCGGGCACCTTAACCTCGGCATCGAAGGAATGATGCTTATGGGTGCAGTTATCGGATTTTTCACAGGTTATCACACCGGCAGCGGCTGGGCAGCATTTATTGCGGCTGCTATTGCCGGCGGATTCGGTGCTTTGATCTATGCCGTTATTACGGTCACTTTTCTCGGCAACCAGATAGTCACCGGTCTTGTTCTGTCTATATTCGGAACCGGTTTCTCCTCATTTGTCGGTCTTCCGCTTTCGACCGTGACTATGCCGCAGTCTGCCATGGCGCCTTTCCGCGCCTTTAAAGTTCCGCTTCTTTCAAAGATTCCTGTGTTGGGTCCGGCTTTATTCGAGCAGTCGATATATGTACATATCGGGCTTATACTTGCTATATTCATGTATATATATATCAATAAGACCCGTTTCGGACTTAACCTGCGTGCTATCGGAGAAAATCCCGCTTCTGCCGATGCTTCCGGAATAAATATCAATCTTTATAAATATATACACATAATTGTCGGCGGGATGCTCTGCGGTCTCGGCGGTGCTTATCTGACTCTTGTTTATGTTCCGCTCTGGCAGGACGGTATTACATCTGGAATGGGCTGGATCGCCGTTACCTTGATTATATTCTCTTCCTGGAATCCGATAAAAGCGATTTTTTCGGCTTATCTTTTCGGTGCCCTGCGTTCGATCGGATTCAAGCTACAGAATATTCAGATTCCGAAAATCGGAGGAGGGACTTTCATACTGAATTCTCAGCTGCTGAATATGCTGCCGTATATTATGACAATAGTCGTGCTTGTAATAATCGCATTGCGCAAAAAGCGTGAGGAACAGCCTCCGGCGTGGCTATCCCTTCCCTATTTCCGCGAAGACAGATGACATGACCGGTGTTTTCTGCAAATTCCTGGCTCCGGCAATTTATTCCAAAAAAGAGCTCAGAGATGCACAGCACATTGCCGCTGCTGAGGCGGTAAATTTCGGAATTCGCAGTTTATTCGGCATCGAACTGAAGTATAATTACGAAAAA
>JAAZGC010000322.1 GCA_012511425.1 Clostridiales bacterium
ACCGGTATGAAAAGGGCGGACAAGACCGAAACCGCGGCGCAGACCATCGAGAGGGCGAGCCAGCCGGAATGCGGCCTTATGTATTCGATAAGCCGCGGCAGCGTCGGACGGGCGGCTTTTTCGTTTTTGTTTGTCTTCAATTAAACCGCCTCCTCTCCCGCAGCGTTCTGCGAATCGCAGATTTCCCGGTAGATCAGGGATTTTTGATACAGCTCTCCGTGTCTGCCCTGTCCTTTGTCCTTGCCGCCGTCAAGCACCAGGATATTGTCGCAGCTCCGAACCGACGCAACTCTCTGGGAAACGATTATTACGGCTGAATCGGCAAGGTCATGCTTCAGCGCGGCGCGGAGCCGGGCGTCGGTCGCGGCGTCGAGCGCAGAGCTGGGGTCATCGAGGATTATAAGCGGCGGTTTTGAAACTATCGCCCGGGCGATGGTAAGCCTTTGACGCTGTCCGCCGGAGAAGTTTCGCCCGCCGGCTTCGACTTTTGTGTCAAGTCCCTGCTTTGCCATGATAAAATCAAGCGCCTGCGCCGTTTTCAGCGCCGAGATAAGCTCTTCGTCGGAAGCGTCCGGCTTGCCCCATAAAAGGTTCGAGCGGACGGTTCCGGAAAACAGCTCGGCTTTCTGCGGCGTGTATCCGATGATTTCCCGCAGCTCGGCTGATTTTATGTCTTTTACCTCCCTGCCCGTAACCGAAACTTCGCCGTTTTTTACTTCTCGGAACCGCATTATAAGCGAGACAAGCGTCGATTTTCCGGCGCCGGTTCCGCCGATTATCCCCAGCGTGCCGCCGCGGGGAAGTACGAAGGAAATATCCGAAAGCGCCGGGACCGAGTCGGCGGCATCCTCGTTGTAGCGAAAGGTAACGCCGTCAAAGCGAACCGCCGGCGCGGATTTGTCAAATCTCTGCCCGGCTTCTTCGGAGTCGGCAATTTCCGGCTTGGTTTCAAGCACTTCCGAAATTCTTTCCGCCGCGGCGTCTCCGCGGTTGAATATCACGATTATATTTGCAAGTACGATAAGCGCCAGAAGTATCTGATTTATGTAATTCAGCAGCGCGATAAGCTCTCCCTGCGTGAGCCTTCCCGTGTCAACTGAAACTCCGCCGAAAATAAGCAGCAGGATGATTCCGGCGTTCATTATAACGGTCGTCAGCGGATTCAGCAGCGCCGAAATGACCCCGGCGCGGACGGACGCGGAGTCGGAGTTCTCGGCGGATTCGGCAAATCTCTCCCGCTCCCGCTCCTGCGCCGAAAAGGCGCGGATTACCCTCGCACCCGAGATGTTTTCGCGGGTGATGCGGGTCATGCTGTCGTTTTCCTTCTGCATCTTCCTGAAATAAGGCCTCGAGCGGCGGGTAACGAAAAGAATCGAAAAATATATCAGCGGCGCCGCAAAAAGCAGCACCATAGAAAGTTTAATGTCAATAACGGCGCTCATCACTATCGCTCCGGCAGCAAGGAAGGGAGCGCGGACGGCAAGGCGGATCAGCATTGCCGAGGCTGTCTGTACCTGATTTACATCCCCGGTTATCCTCGAAATCATAGTCGGAGCGCCGAATGTTTCGAGCTGCGAATGAGAGAGGCTCATGATATGAGAAAACAGCTTTCCCCGGAGCACCGTGCCGGTCCCCTGAGCCGCGCGCGACGCCATGAACTGACAGATGAGGGTCGAAGAAAATCCGATCAGACTGAGCGCCGCCAGAAGAGCGCCGCTGCGGAAGATATAATCCCTGTCCCCGGCGTTGACTCCCCGGTCGATCATATCGGCGATGACGAGCGGTATTATAAGCTCGAATATCGCTTCAAGAATCTTGAATATCGGACCCAGAATATATTCTTTTTTGTAATCCTTTGCGTGTTTCAGAATGTTGAAAAGATGCCGCACGGCCGATACCTCCCGATTTGTTCTGAGTATTAATTATAACATTTTTTCGGCATTGATATCAACCGGGAAATGTGACAATATTTTGACCTTAATCGGAAAAACCATATTTCGCGATAAAACAAAAATCCCTCCGAAAAATCGCATTCGGAGGGAAGATATTAACCTGAATTCAGCCTTTGATCGAGTCGAGATATTCGTCTATTGCATTTTTGAGCGCTATCTGGGCCGCCATCATATCGTCGTCGGCAAACTGCGCTCCAGCCATGTCATAGTGCCCGCCGCCGCCGATCTTTTCGAGTATAAGCTGAACGTTTATCGATCCGTCGGAGCGGGAAGAGATATGTATGGTTTTGCCTATCCGGCAGATTGCAAAGCTTGCGCGGATGCCGGTGATATTGAGCATCCGGTCGGCGGATTTTGCCGCCGCGATCCTGAACGCCGATATGCTTATCGCATCGCCGTGCTTTGCCTTTTCGATTTCGTAATCCGATTTGGCGATTGCGATGAATTCGCGATAGATGAAGATATTTGACTCAAATCCGGCTTCCGACAGGAAATTGGCGAAATCCGTCTTGAAGAGCGCCTGAGCCGAACCGGTATCGGCCCCCTCGGCTCTCAGCCAGACTGCCGCACCGAAGGTGCGAACCCCGACATTTCGTGAAAACTGTTTTGTATCAAGCAGGATTCCGGCGAGCATCAATTCGGCTTCCTGAGGGGTGATGGTGCCGCTCGGCATCGAAAGCTCAAGTATTTCCGAGACAAGCTCGCAGGTCGAGGAAGCGGTCGGCTCGATATAAGACATCATTATGTTTTCCGCTTTAATGGCGTCGCTCGATGCGGTCCGGCGGTGGTGGTCGATGATGGCGATCCGTCCGCAGTTGGCGGCTATATCCGGAGCTTCAAAAATTGCCGGGCTGTTGACATCGCAGATAATCAGCAGGGTGTCCGCTTCTATCATGTCCTGTGCCGCCGCCGAATCGACGCAGACCCCTCCGAAATCGGCGACTTCGGATAAAAGGCTGAGACAGCCGCGCAGGTTCGGATCGGACATATTGCAGATTATATTGACCTTTACCCCGCAGTACATGCAGAGCCGGGCCACTCCGACGCAGGAGCCGAAGGCATCGAAATCCGCCCAGCGGTGGGCCATGACAAGCACATTAGAGCTTGACGAAATAAGCCCGGCAAGCTTGTTTGCGACGACTCTTGCGCGGACCTTCGTCCGCTTCTGAACTCCGTGCGTCCGCCCGCCGTAAAACTCCGTTCCGGCTTCGGTTTTGACGACTACCTGATCTCCGCCGCGCTGAAGCGCCGTTTCGAGCGCCGACTGCGCCGACTGTTCCTTTTCGAGCAGGCTGCCTTCAAGCGTTCCGACTCCGATCGACACGGTTATCGGCAGGCTTATGTCGGACCCGACCCTTATGTTGCGGATCCTGTCAAGAATGCTGAATTTGTCGGCGGTGAATTCATCAAGCTTGTCAGCGGAAAAGAAGAATATAAACTTGTTGGCGCTGTAGTCGCGCATCACCCCTTCGCAGGATCTTGCCCATTCGTAGAGGATCTGGCGCACGTCGATCGCGGCGTCAAGAATCCGGTCGGATGCGCGGGTATACTGGGAAATCTCCTCAAGGTTGTCCATTACGATATATGCGACGACCGTGTTGTTGTTCGCGAGCTTATCCCGCGTTTCGGAAAGCTCTGTCGTATCGGTCCAGACAAGGACATTAAGATATTTCCCCTTCGAATCCGATTCGAAGCGGTACGGCTTTATCCGCCAGACCGACCCGCGGACGGCGGTTTCAACCCCTTCTCTCGTTGGATCGGCGCGCATCGATTCAAGGCCGATGCCGAGGATATGGGAGATCGATTTGCCGTGCAGATCCTCCCGCTGCGCGCCGGACGACACCATAAACGAAGCGAGCGCGGGATTGTACCATACAATCCTGCCGTTGTCGTCGCATATGAGCAGAGGGCTGTTCAGCTTGACCATAAAGTCAAGGGTAATTGAACCGAGCATTGAGCTCTGGGTGTCTCCTTCAATCCGCGCTTTGTTGATCCGGATCGTTCGCCAAATCAGAGCGGCGATAACGGAAATAAGAAGGAACAGAGCCGCGGCCGCAGCCGCGAATTTGCCGGTCTTAAGCGGCATATACGGCGCAGCAATTATGCAGACTGCCGTATATATTGCGCCGAAAAGCGCGAAGCCGAGACTTATCGGCAGCTTCTTTGCGGTGCTCTTGTCGGCAAAGATTTTTTTGAAAAAATCGAACATGGCAAGGAAAACCTTTATAATCAGGTTATGTTGCGCCGCTGTCGCGGCGGCCGCTTTTATCACTGCGGCTGCCGGAAAGGGTGTAAACGACACCGGCGAACGACATCAGAACAAATACCGCCATAAAGTTGACGAAGATCAATATAACCGATGCGGCGATCAGAAGTATGCCGGACGGGCGGCGATATTCATCGGCAAGCTTGAAGACGGTCTCCCGGACGCCGATCAGAACAAAACCGGGGGTAAGTATCAGGACAAAGTTTGCAAACAGGATATACATCGCGGGATTCCGGCCAAAAAACACCGCGCCCAGATATACCGCGATGAAGACAACGGCAGAGCCGCGGCTGATCTTAAGCGGCCAGCCGTATTCAAAGAGACGGCGGTAAAAGCCGGCAGCCGCCGAACAAGCCGCAAAAATCAGGGTTGACAGCCAGGACGAGACGAGGCAGAAGACCGCAATGACCGCAGGCAGAACGAGGAGTATATAGTTCACCATAAAGGTGAGATTTTCCCCGGTGTAAAGCGGCCTTGTCTCGCCGCCGTCCGTCATTGTGAACGACGAGATTATCGCCCGGATTCTGTCCGACTGTTCGGTGAGCCAGTCGGAAAACACCGACGGCGACAACCCTCCGCGTTCCGCAGCAAGCAGTATGATCATAAATACCGCAAAAGCGGCGCCCAGAACGGCTGACATCGAAACGATGCAGGAAACGCGGGACGGATAAGAGGGAAGCGGCAGGGGCTCTACCTCTTTCTCCGTTTTTATTCCTTCTTCCGGTCGGAATGTCTCTCTCAGCCGCTTTACGGCGCGTTCGAATATATCGGGCTTGTCTTCCTTCCGGCCTTTCGGCTTTGCAGTGAGTTTCAGAGAGAGGACAGCCCCCGGGAATATATATCCCGCCGAGAGAATTGTCTTCTCGATATTCCGGGTGAATATATAACAGAGAACGGCGGAAGCGGCGGCGGTAATCAGCAGCAGCACAGAAGCCTTTGCCAACCCCGCCCGCAATATCTTTGCGGCGTAAAAGAGCGCATAAGCGGCGGCTCCTCCCGCAAGCCCGACGGGCAGGAAAAGATAAACTCCTTCAAGCGGAATCGACAGAACTGCCGGAAGGATAAGGCAGACAAGGAGGCAGACAGCCGCTGTGGCGGCGGGTTTTGTTCCTCCCCGAAAATCATTGTTTTCCCGGTCTTGTCCGGGCGGCTGATTATTCATAATATAATCGGATTCGGTTTTATGCCGAATCGGGTGTTCCGAAAAAAGAGCGGAGCCGCGGGACTTTCCGCGGCCCCGGGGTTCAGGGACTTTGTTTGCGCCGCCGTCAGGCGAGCTTGAAGAAAAATGTTATAAGCGCGAAATATATCGTTACGGTGCAGATATCGCAGATAGTCGTAAGCACCGGTGAAGCGGCGACCGCCGGGTCGAGATGCAGTTTTTTCGCCAGCATCGGCAGTATGACGCCGAAAGATTTTGCGATGCAGATCACGCAAAGCAGAGTAATAGAGGTGGTAATCGCAAAGTAAATACTCTCCTGCGACGCCTGATATTGTATCAATATACGCGCCGTATTAACTGCGGCAAGAATCACGCCGCCGAGAAGCGCGATCCGGATTTCCTTAAACCAGACGCGCAAGAAATCGCGGAGGTGAATCTCATCCATCGCCATACCGCGGATTACCATCGTCGAAGCCTGGGTTCCCGAGTTGCCTGAGGTATCCATCAGCATCGGGATAAACGATACGAGAGCCGGAATCGCTGCGATTGCATCTTCGAATTTCGCGATAATCGCGCCGGTTAAAATTCCGGACAGCATAAGCACAAGCAGCCAGATGACGCGGTTTTTCGTGTGGGTTAGCACGCTTGTCCGGAAATATTTGTTCTCCGAGGGGGTAACCGCAGCCATTTTGGCGAAATCGTCCTCGGTTGCTTCTTTGATTACGTCGATGGCGTCATCGAAAGTGACAATTCCGACGAGACGGTTTTCGGTGTCGACTATCGGGATCGCAAGCAGGTCGTATTTCGAGATCTTATCGGCGCAGTCTTCTTTGTCGTCGGTGGTGAGCGAACTTATTACGTTCGTCTCCATAATGTCTTCGATTATGTCGTCCGGTTCGGACAGCATCAGCGTCTTTGCCGTCACGAGACCCAGCAGCATCCTGTCCTGATCGGTGACATAGCAGGTATAAATCGTTTCGCGGTCGATCGCTACGCGCTTGATGCGCTTGAAGGCGTCTTCAACGGTCATCTTTAACCGGAGGTCGACATACTCGTTTGTCATAACCGAGCCTGCGCTGTCTTTCGGATAGTGCAGAACCTCGTTTATATCCTGGCGCACCGAAGGGTCGGAGTTTTTGAGTATTCTTTTTACGACGTTTGCCGGCATTTCCTCGATTATATCGACGGTATCGTCGAGGAAGAGCTGTTGGAGAACTTCCTTCAGCTCAAGGTCGGAAAACGCCTGAATCAGCGTCTCCTGAAGGTCTGTGTCCATCTCGACGAATGCGTCGGCGGCAAGCTCCTTCGGCAGAAGTCTGAAAGTCAGGGGGATAATGTCACGGGGCAGCTCGGATGTCAGCGCCGCAATATCGACGGGTTCCATATCCGAGAGCAGCTCCCTCAGCTCTTTGTACTTGCGCTC
>JAAZGC010000040.1 GCA_012511425.1 Clostridiales bacterium
AATATATCTGCCAAACCGTAAATTCTTCGTGAACTATTGCAACTTGATATTTCAATTTTAGTGTCTGATTTTCGATATATTATACCAGAAATCTTCACAAAAAAATCAATAACAAAAAATAAATTCTCAGCCATTTGGGCGGTTTGACCGCCTGAATGCTCTCCAAGAAAAATTAAAACACAGCGGAGCTCTGCGCCCCGCCGCATCATATATCGTAAAAAATTACCTTCTGAACGCTCTGTCCACCTTATTAAAGGCATCGGCGGCCTGCCGGATATCCTCGTCCGTCCAGCTCTCGTTGAGGTGTAGGTTGAAGCAGATATCCATGACAGCCTTGGCGTTTGGTATGTCAAAGTCACGGTTGTTGCCGCCCTTGTACTCCGGGGAAGTCCAGGGGAACCCCCTCGTGCCGAATGCGCGGCGCTCGACAAACCATGTCATGAGCGAGGGAAGCGCTCCTCTGTAGGCGGGGTTTATCGGCAGTCCTTCCGCTATGCAGGCGTTGGCGAACTCGTCTTTGGTGCAGCTCATGCCTTCGCCGTTGAAGGTGAGACGCAGGAACCATACGACGGACTCGGCGCCGTCAACAAGCTTCGGAAGCTCAACCGACGGGGGAAGGAGCTTGCCGAGTTTTTCTGCCGCGGCTCTTCTGGCGGCGCCGAAGCTCTCAACTTTCTTGAGCTGCTCTCTTCCGATGGATGCGCCGAGCTCGTCTAGGTTGCAGTTGATTGCGGCAATCCGGTTTGTGGAGCCGGCGGGAAGACCGAAGGGTTTGCCTCTGTCGGCGACACCGCGTACCTTATAGTAATCTTCCTCGGACTTTGTGAACACGATACCGCCCTGACCGCCGGTATTGAAATGTTTGCCGTACATAGTGGAGAACGCTCCGAAGCGGCCGAAAGTACCGACGGGCTGTCCGTCCACTCTGGCGAAATGCGACTGGGCGCAGTCCTCGATTACCGGTATGTTGTGCTTATCGGCGACAGCCATTATCCTCCTGATGTCGGCAGGTTCGCCGGCGATATGGGCAACGATGATCGCGGCTGTGAGGGGGGTAATCAGGCTTTCGATATCTTCGGGGCTGACGTTGTAGGTTCCGGGCGTTACATCGGCCACCACCGGGATGCAACAGCACATCAGAATAGGCATCATTCCGCCGGGATCGGTGACGGCGCTTACAATAACTTCGGAAAAAGGCTCGGGGTTTATCGCTCGGAGAGCAACATAAACGGAGTTTGTGCCGCCGTTTACGCCGTCGGCATAACCGCCGCCCATCTTCTCGGCGAACTCCTTGCAGAGAGCTTCCTCTTCCGGTCCGTTGTAGCCTATGTTATTGCCCGCTGCAATAGCTTCGTCAAAGAGCTTTATGACGGCATTCTTTTCCTTTGAGTCCATTGCGAAACGATTGGGAAAGGGCTTTTTAACAGCCTTTTCTCCGCCGTTAATTGCGAGTGTTTCCATTTTATGAATATCCTTTCGAAAATATATCGCTATATTTATTATTTATTATACCATTCTGTGTCCAAAAAATCAATATCCATTCAACTTTTATTTTCGCATATTTAAATATTCCGTATCATGGCGGCGAAGCCCATCTGCCGGATCGGGAAAAGAATTCTTTTCTTCACTCTTTACTGCATATTTCATCGCTTACACTTCTTTCGGTTTATGATATGTTTATTTTAAACTTTAATATCCGTTATGCTGACAATTCGGATACATAACAGGTGAAGTAAAATAATTAACATAAAACACCCTGCTTTTACCGCTTGAAAATTACACAAAGCATGATATAATATAAGTATGCACAGTTAACGGCAGGCAGCTTCATGGCTCTGCCGCATAACGGAGGACGAAGAAGAGAAAAAATGATCACAATAAAAAACGCCGCCGCCGACCTCATCCGCGAACCCCTGTTACACCCCTTCGGCTTCAAAGGAGGTAATGTCAGCGAGCTGTGGCAGAGTATGGTTCAGCTTGAAAGCAGTTCATATAAAAGTCTCGGGCTGGGTATCCAGAGCGTGCTGTGGTCCGACGCGAAGGTCTTCGCGGAGAACTGCCCCGCCGGAGGCAACGCCGTAATGTTCGCCATGACCTGTCATGCCGCGAAGCTTCTGAAGGGAATGACTTTCGAGAATCCGGAGGAACTCCTTGACAGACTTCTGCCCCCTGTGCTGGAGTACGGGAAACTTATTTCCGATTGTCCGTCAATGCGCATGACTTTTGCCCTTAACGCTCTTGTGCCGGTCGATCTGGCGGCATGGGTGCTCTATGCAAGGGATAACAATTTTGTCAGCTTTGACGATATAATCCCCGGATATGCCCGCGGCGCGATGAAGCGCCGCCACGGCGAGCTGTCGAAAATCCCGCTTATTACCTACGGTCTCGGGAGCGAAGACATCGAAAAAATTCTCTCCGACGGCAGCTTTGTGCTGAAAATAAAAATAGGCTCCGACCCGGAGGGTGACGGAGACGCAAATAAGATGCTTTCCTGGGACAAGAGCCGGTTGGGCCTTATCCATGAGCTGGCGGACAGATACTCATCGGAACACACCGATAGCGGAAAAATCGCATATTATCTCGACGCCAACGGGCGGTATCCCGACAAAGATACGCTGCTGCGGCTCCTTGACCATGCTGATAAAATCGGCGCGCTTGACAGAATAGTGCTCCTTGAGGAGCCCTTTGATGAATTAAACGAGGTTGACGTTCACGACATACCGGTAAGGATTGCCGCAGACGAGAGCGCTCACTGCGCCGCCGACGCGGTGCGCCGCATAGAGCTGGGCTACGGCGCCATCGCTCTTAAGCCCATCGCAAAAACTCTGACCATGTCTTTTCGGATCCTGAATGAGGCTTATAAAAGAAATATTCCCTGCTTCTGCGCAGATCTCACCGTTACGCCGATTATGCTTGAATGGAATAAAAATTTCGCTTCCAGGCTCGCCCCCTTGCCCGGTCTTCGCACCGGCGTTGTGGAGTCAAACGGCGACCAAAACTATGTCCGCTGGGAGGAGCTGTGCTCCTATCATCCCCTCAGAGGCGCAAGCTATATTACCCCCGTGGGAGGAGCTTTCCAACTCGGGGATGAGTTCTACCGTGACAGCGGCGGCATATTCCTTGACAGCGAATATTATAACTCTCTGTTTCGGTAAAATCCGGCAGGTATTCCGTAATGCAATTCCTTTGGAATTATTTTATCAAGGTGCAGACGGGATTGCAAATAATCGATATTTTTTGATTGAAAGGATGATATTAAAGTGAAAATCGCGATGATTATGTCCAAGAGCGCCCGCAACAGAGTTATTTCCCAAAAGGCTATGGATCGTTTTTCCTTATTCGGCGAAGTTGCGGTAAACGACACGGAGGACACTTCCCCGGAGCAGGTAAAAAAAGTGATAAAAGGAGCTGATATCGCCGTCACCTCCTGGGGCAATACAAATCTCACCGGAGATATCCTCGACTGCGCTCCCGGCCTCAAGCTTTTGGTACACGCCGCAGGCAGCATAAAGCCGATTGTCTCGGATGAGCTTTGGGAAAGAGGCATACGTGTGACAAGCTCCCCTAAACCTTTGGGCGAAGGGGTGGCAGAGACGGCTCTGGGGCTTACCATCACCGCTTCGAAAAACGTCTTTGCCCTGTCGAAGAATATCGCGGGCGGCGGCTGGAGCGAGGGAAAGGAGAATATCCGGGAGCTTTTTGATCTTACCGTGGGAGTGATCGGCGCCGGATGGGCAGGAAAACATTACATCCGTCTGTTGAATAACTTCAACGTGGATATACTCATGTATGACCCCTTTGTTTCAAAAGAAACGGCAAAGGAGCTCGGAGCGGAAAAGGCGGAATTAGAGGAGGTCCTGAAAAAGAGCGATATTCTCTCGATTCATGCCCCCTCGATTCCCGAGACATATCATATGATAAATAAAGATACACTTAAGCTCATGAAAAGAGACGCGGTGCTGATCAACACCGCCAGAGGCTCGATTGTCGACGAGAAGGCGCTTTACGATCACATGGCTGCTGGGGGGCTGAAGTACGCCTGCCTTGATGTGACCGACCCGGAGCCGCCTGCGCCGGATCATCCTATGAGAAGCCTTCCAAACGTCATATTCACGCCTCACCTTGCGGGACTTGCCGCCAACGGCTTACAAAAAATAGGAATCCATGCCGCTCGGGAGATTGAAAAATTCCTCAAAGGAGAAAAGCCGGACTGTGAAGTGACGAGAGAAATGCTAGCCACCATGGCATGATTGATTTTCTTACTGGATTGCATACCTCATAATTATACAGGAAAGACAATAGTACCCGACATCCCGACTAATTTATTTCAGCATTATTTAATATTTATACTTGCCTTACTGCAGCCGGATGTTATATAATAGTATATATCAAAATTATCACACAGATTAGGAGTTATCAAATGGCAAAAAGAATAGTTATAATCGGCGCCGCAGGCCGCGATTTCCACAACTTCAACACCGTTTACAGAAACGATCCCAACTATAAGGTCGTGGCTTTCACCGCCGCCCAAATCCCCGATATAGCCGGCCGCCGCTATCCGGCGGATCTCGCAGGCTCCCTGTATCCCGAGGGGATACCGATCGTCGACCAGAGCGAGCTTGCCGAGCTTATCAAAAACGAAAACATCGATGAGTGCATATTCTCATACAGCGACATTCCTTATCAGAAGCTCATGAACCTCGGCGCTCTCGTCAATGCCGCCGGCGCCAGCTTTACGCTTCTCAGCCCCAAGGCATCGATGATTAAAAGCACAAAACCCGTCATCGCCGTCTGCGCGGTGCGTACCGGATGCGGAAAGAGCCAGACCTCCCGCAAAATCATCGAGATTCTCCATGAAAAAGGGCTGAAAGTCGTCGCCGTCCGCCATCCCATGCCCTACGGCAACCTGAGCGAACAGAAGGTTCAGCGTTTTGCCAAAATAGAAGACCTCAAAAAGCATTCCTGCACCATCGAGGAAATGGAAGAATATGAGCCGCATATCGTCCGCGGTAACGTGATTTACGCAGGCGTCGATTATGAGGCTATTCTCCGCACCGCCGAAAACGATCCGGACGGCTGCGATGTAATCCTCTGGGACGGCGGAAATAACGACTTTCCCTTCTACACCCCCGATCTGATGGTTACCGTCGCAGACCCGCTTCGCCCCGGCCATGAAGTCTCTTACTACCCCGGCGAAGTCACCCTGAGAATGGCTGACGCCGTGGTTATCAACAAGATCGACAGCGCCAATTACAAAGATATCATTACGGTTCGTGAAAATATAAGAAAAGTAAACCCGAAGGCAACCGTTATCGACGCGGCAAGTACCCTTACCGTCGACGACATCTCCGACATACGCGGCAAGCGCGTTTTAGTCGTGGAAGACGGCCCGACCCTGACCCACGGTGAGATGAAAATCGGCGCCGGCGTCGTCGCGGCGCAGCGTTTCGGTGCGGCAGAGCTTGTGGATCCTCGCCCCTACGCCGTCGGCAAGCTTAAAAATACCATCCAGATCTATCCGGAAATCGGAACGCTGCTCCCGGCTATGGGATACGGCGACGAGCAGATAAGAGACCTCGCCGCAACGATCGACGCCTGCGACTGCGACAGCGTCATCATCGCAACGCCCATCGATCTTACGCGCGTCATCGACATCAAAAAGCCCACCGTAAAGGTTGAATATCAGCTCCAGGAAATCGGCAAGCCGGACCTCGGAATGATAATCGGCGATTTCCTGAATAAAATCAAATAAACGTACAAGCCGTTTAAATATTATAAAACGGACATACGGGACTCTCCGAAATCATAGGGAGTCCCGGTTTTTTTGTATTGCTTTCCACACAAATTGTCTAAAACAATATCAAAAACCGCTTGACTGTCAATAAAATCTATGATACAATCGAAAACATAACAGATACAATTACAGATCAAACAGTAAACATAAAATCCGATATAACGAGGTAATCAATGATGCGGCATTCATATGTTATGAAAAAAGTTCCGAAAGCGATCCCGTCAAAGACCTTGCCGGACGGCGCCGTAAACGGCAACGGCGATGTATCGCTGATGATGTCGGGGAATCCAGATTGTCTGCGGATGTATGTTTCAAAGTCGGATTTCTGGAAAGCCGAGGAAGGCGACCGTTCAACCGGAGGCTTGTCGCCGCTGGGAATCATCGAGATACGCACTCCGCAGCTTGCTTATTCCGACTATCGTGTCGAGCAGTTTCTCGACAGCGGACGTATCGAAGGGAATTTCGAAGCGGCTCATGTAAAATTGAAACTGAACACCTGTGTGTGCGCTGTCGAAAACACCATACTTATCGAGCTTGAAATATCGCGTCCGGCTTCGTCGTTATCGGCGGAGCTGCAGACGATAGAAAAAAACGGTGCAGTCTGCGAAAAGGTATCTTTGGGTGATACTCAATATATTACAAGGTCGTTCGCGGATCCGGGTTTGGCATTTGAGACTTACGGCATTATGGCAATGCGGGAAATTTCCCGGAAAAGGCTTGATAATACCGAACTTATCCGCATCGCCGTGACGGTCGGCACCAATCATGACAGCGCGGCTTATAAGCGTAACACACTCGAAAGACTGTCGGTTATCGACGACACCGGCTTTGAACGCCTAAAAGAGCTTCACGGAAGATGGTGGGAAAAGTTCTGGCAAAAAAGCGGAATCGACATCCACGACAAGGAAATCGAGAAAAACTGGTATGCCGGACTGTATATCCTTGCCTGCTGTTCGCGCAACAAAAAATTCCCGCCCGGACTCTGGGGGAATTTCTCGACGGACGACAGTATGGCATGGCACAGCGATTACCATCTCAACTACAATTACGAAGCTCCGTATTACGCGCTTACTTCATCAAATCATATCGAACTGATGGAATGCTACGATGCGCCGCTCGAAGATTTCCTGCCTTATGCAAAAGAATATGCAAGAAAATTCCTCGGCTGCCGCGGTATTTATTTTCCCGTAGGAATCGGACCGCTCGGAATGGACACGTCGAAAATCGACGGCACAAAAGAGCACGGCCGCTTATTCCTGGGTCAGAAAAGCAACGCTTCATATGCGGCCTGCATAATGGCGATGCGCTGGTACGGCACGAGAGATGAAGTCTACGCCGAAGAACACGCCTATCCTTTCATGCGCGAGCTTGCCTTTTTCTGGGAAGATTATCTCTCATATGAAGACGGCAGGTATATAATCCGCAACGACGCGATACACGAAGTCGAATACAATTCCGACACCGAATTCATGCCCAAGCGCCATGACGAAGTCAATCCCATTATATCGATAGGCATGATAAAAATGGTGATGAGAGCTTTGCTCGATATGCAGAGCGTGCTCGGATTTGATCCGGAATATACGGCAAAATGGAAGGATATACTTGAAAACGTCGGACCTGTTCTGACATTCGAAGAAAACAGCAAATATTATCTTCGCGCAACCGAAGAAGGAATGCTCTTCACCGGGCTTGTTCTGCAGTATATGTATCCGGCGGGTGAAATCGGCTCATTATCCGATAAACATCTCCTTGACTCCGCATATAACAGTTTTGTCAGAACCGACGCTTGGGAAAACGACAATCTGTTCTGCTCATATTACCCGCAGGCGGCGCGCCTGGGTGTCAACCCGGATTTAATCCTTGAAAAAATGAAAGAATGCATACATAGCCGCGAACTCGGAAACGGCTTATATTCATTCGGCGGCGGAGGCATCGAAAACAACGCGGCCGTGCCGGCCTGCATAAACGAGATGCTTATGCAGAGCTGCGAAGGCGTGCTCAGACTTTTCCCGAACTGGAACCGAAAAAACGACGCTTCATTCTTCGGTCTTCGCGCAAACGGAGCTTTTATCGTCACCGCAAGCCTGAAAGACGGCATTGTCAATGCCGAAATACTGTCGGAAAAAGGCGGGGAACTGATAATCGAAAAACCGCAGGGCGGCGATTATTATATCGAAAAACATGCGCAGACGATCGATTTTTCCGACACCACGATGAGGCTCGATACATTTAAAGGCGAAATAATTGTAATAAAAAATGAAGGATGACAAAAATAATTAGAAATCAAAGGATTAAGATAAAATAATTTTCAAAACCGGGAGATTACCATATTTACTGTTGACTGCTAAGTATAATTATGTTGTAATAATTATAGCATAATAATTATTCGGTTATCAGACTAAAATCCATGAAGTCATCAATCATTACATTGGAGGAATTTATGAAAAAGTTAATCCTGTTTCTTGTTGCTGCTATCCCGGTCGCTATGACGATCCCGGCAGCAGCTCATAAGTCACCATCGCCGAATGGGGCACCCCTACTATAGACGCCGTAAAAGAAGCCGTCTGGGATAACGCACAGTCCATAATCGTTGCCGATGAAGCGTATATGGATGCTTCCACGCTCGGTCAGCAGTCGACCGCCGTCGTATACTCACTCTGGGACGGCGAGTTCGTTTACTTCTATGCAGTGGTCACCGACCCCACCGTTGATGCTGAACTCAGAGACGACGCATATAACCAGGACGCTGTAGGATTCATGCTTGACTTCGTATATATACGTGAGCCGGAAGTATCCTACCGCGATCTCGGCGATGAGTCCTATGCAGGTTATGTAAACGTTCCCGCCGTAAACGGCGATGCCAATTATCCCGAAGCTCCGACCATATTCGGCGTTGTCGGATATGCCGAGAAAGTTTCCAGCTACTGCCGCGTTACCGATACCGGTTATGAAATCGAAATCGCCATTCCGCTTATTTACAAAAATTATGTTGCAGGCGACAAGATCGGCTATGAGATCTTCCTGAACAACAGTATCGGCGAAGGCGAACGTTACGGTTACTCCGTATGGAGCAACGAGGCTGACGGTGCAGGCGGCAATTCCTGGCAGTATTCCTATAACATGGGAACTCTTATATTCAACGCAAAACCGGAAGTACCGGTTGTTGAAGAAGCGCCCGCGCCTACCGAGGAAGCCGCTCCTGCAGCAGAAGCTGTCCCGGCAGCAGAATCCGCTCCGGCAGCCGCCGCCGCAGCTCCGCAGACCTTCGACTTCGGCGTTGTTGCCATCGTCGCGTCCGTGGTTTCTCTTGCCGGATTCGCGGTTTCCAAAAAGCGCAGATAAACCAAGACCCAAACTTTGACTTCTGATATTTAACTCTGAAAATCCGATAATTAATTACTTGACTTGTTTTACGACGCGTCATAAAACGAAAGCAGGCGGTATAAGGAGAAATTCTCCATGCCGCCTGCTTCTTGTGTATTTGTTAAGTGTTTAACCTAAAAATTCCGGTTACAAAGCTATCCCGGCGGCATGGGCGCCGTTTGAGCCGCCGTTTTTGTCGGTGAAAGCGAAAGAGTAAAATTTCCCCTCAACATCGAATTTTATGCGGACGGGCTTGCCGTTTAACGAAGACACATCAACTCCCAGGTCAATGTCGGTTGAATTGCAGTTAAATTCTTTTGATGAAGCGATTGCCGAGCCGCTTTCATCAAAAATGGTTGCTTTTATCTTGCCGTCTATATTCGCATGAAGCGAAGTCTTGCCGTCAAAAACGATTCTGCGCGTCAGAAGCGAGCCTTCGCCGTTCATTGAAACGAAGCCGTCGCGGCGGAGTTTAGCCAGTCCCGTCGCGCCGTTGCGGTAAATTCCGTTTGTAAACCAGCTCTGATTAATGTAATTCTCGTCTCCGCCGAAGCCTGCGTAATAAATCCAAAGCTCATCTCCGTGAATTATCGCAACGCCGCCCACCGACTGAACGTAACCCCTGTCCCACGCGCCTTTGTAAAGGGAAGCATTGATTATGCTCTCGCGGCAGGGACGGGTAAAGTGAAAACCGTCGCGGCTGTACATCGGGATAAGCTCGGTGATTTTCGGCACTCCGCGGCTCTCGCAGACATCATTTTCGGGTCCGTACATTATCTGAAACATACCGAGCATTATACTCTCGTAGCCTGCGGCGTCAACATTGTAAAGCTGAGGTTTGAATCCGATGTACGGGTTCGGCAGGTCATCGTTGCCGCACGACAGCCACCTGACCTTTTCTTCCGGTTTCCATATCGCGCCTTTTAGGTAATCGTCACATTCGCGATAGCTTCTCGAACGGTCATGCCAGCCGTCGCGTATGCTGTATACCCACTTTTTGCGGAAAGGATTGTAAAACATCGTGCTTCGGTCATAAACCTCGCTGGTAAAAGTAAAGTTTTCCCAGTGTATGCCGTCGGGCGAAGTCGCGGCTATTCCGGGGTAGTTTCCGCCTGGATTTCGCAGAAACAGCTTGTATCGCTGACTTTTATCGGCGGTATCGTAATCGATAAAGACAGTCGTGGAGTCGGGGCGGAGATAGTTAATGTCCCCCGACATCTTCCCGAGCTCAAAGCCGTCATAAGTCAGGATTTTGTTCGTCCCCTTTTCAATATCAAGTTCGGGACGCTCCCAGTTTATGCCGTCTTTTGACACAGCATAAGCCATCTGATGAAGCCATCCCGCTTCATACCACATTTTGAATATCTTATCATCCTCATCGTACCATACGCCGCCGCTTTTCGGGCAGGCAACCGGGGAAACATGTATTTCCCATTCGGTTTCGGCATGAAGCACGGGATTTCCCTCATACTTCACGGCTTTGTGATACTCCGGCAAAAGGTCGGTTTTTTCGATGAGGAAATCATCAACGAACAGCTGACGCCCGACGCTGACATCAATCAGTTCGGGCGGATTTTTGAGATAAGGCGCTTCCGAGTTCGGCTGTTCGTCGAGAGGGAAATTGTCGGGCAGAATTATCCCGTTGTAAAGCTTTTCCATTTCAATAAACTCCTTTCAAAGACACAATGAATATACAGGCTGAGAATCTGGCAGGAATATCAAAAAATAATTGTAAATAGCCCCAAGTATCGGTCGTAAAGTTCTTTGCGCGCTTTCTTTCAAGAAAGCGCCGCGTCCCCCGCGTTTTCCCTCAGCTCATCGGCAGCCCGGATAAGCTCGGAAAGACCGGAGGATTTCTGAAGGACGGAGAATAAGGATAGTACATATTGTCCGAAAGGGCTTTCAGCGGCGGTTTTCCCGGCGAGAGAGGAAAGGACGGCAGGAGCGTCGGCGACAGCGGTTTCGGCGTTATATTCGGCGCCCGCGCTTTCGCGCATATAGCGGTCAAGTGCGGCGGCGGTGCCGGCGGCGATGAATATCGGCTTTCCGCCCGATTCAAGGACGGAAGCAGCGGCACCGGAGAAGCGGTCGGATGCGGCAAGCTTGCGGGGGATGTCGGCGCCGACACGGGCGCAGGTATCTTTAAGGGTGCGATTTCCGAACCGTCGTATGAGGTCATCGGTATGCCCGATCAGGTCATCGAAGGGCTGATTGAAGCGTTTTGCAAGGGCGACGGCGCTCTCGGTCATAGCCTCGCGAACGATTATCCGTATCTCGGGATCGGCGATGGCTTCGCTTATGTAAGTGTAACCGTTTCGCATACCCAGATAGGCGCAGACGGCGTGCCCCATGTTGTGGAGATAAAGCTTGCGCCGAATGACGAAAACAAAGGGAGAGACCGGGATTATATTTTTTATATCCGGAATATCTCCGACAAATGCGTCTGCATCGCAGGGAAGGACGCCGTAAGCCTCGGCGCGGGCGAGAAGGGGATCGCTCTTCGCCGTCTCGGGGTCGGGAAGCGGCACCATACGCCCGACGGAAGTCTCGACAAGCCCGACCATGGCAAGTTCTTCGGGGGTCAGTTCGGGTTCAAGCAGGGAGCGGATATAATCGTCGGCGTTCGTAAGATTTTCGCAGATCAGGAGGTTGAGCGGCTTTCCCGAACCGCCTTCGCCCAGCCGCAGTTTTATCCCGCCGACGAGATTCGGGATTATGTATTTGAGCGCCTTAGCTCCGACGCAGGTGACACAGATGTCGCAGCCGGCGATCGCGCGCATTGCGGCATCGGCGGAGTTGCCGTTGACGGCGCTTACATTCTTTATAATAATACGCCGGCTGCCCCGGTTGGAGACAATATCCAGCGGATATTCGCCGGTTGCGTTGAGAGCGTCAACCAAAGCATCGGACACATCGATAAAAACGATGTCATAACCGCCTTCATACATGAGCTGGCCGATAAATCCTCTGCCGATATTTCCGGCGCCTATTATCACGGCTTTTTTGGGCATAATTGCGTACCTCCGAAAAAGTTCTTTTGGCTATTATAGCATATTCGGCTGCTGAATGGAAGAGGTAATAAGATATTTTGCGTCAGGATATTTCATAAAAAAAGATATGACCTGCAGTATGAGCCATATCTTTTTGTGTTGTTCACTCAAACTTG
>JAAZGC010000323.1 GCA_012511425.1 Clostridiales bacterium
CGGGGTTGCAGCTCAGATACATCCGCTTCGGCGTCCGGCTCACCCCTCGCAGGCAGGCGCGGAGGCAGTTGAACTGATATTCGGTGATCTGCGTCGCCTCGTCTATCGCGATGACGTCGTATTCCCGCCCCTGATAACGCTGCGCGTCCGAGTCGCTGGCAAGATAGCCCATAAAGAGAATAGAGCCGTTTTTAAACCGGAAGCATTTTCGCTGCTCGTTCCAGACGGCGGCGCCTCTGAGCGCCGCCTGAAGCGGCAGGATGTGGTTTGAGTAAAGTTCGGGATACGACCGCCGCACCAAAAGCAGCTTTGAGCCCGGCCATCTCAGCGCCATAAGCATGAGTTTCCGCCGCAAAGCCCAGGATTTTCCTCCTCCCCTCGCGCCGCCGTAAGCGGTGTATTTCGCGCGGGAATCGAAGAAGAGCCGCTGCTTTTCCGACGGGGTGCCGATGTCCCCGAAGCCTTTATTGAGGGCGAATTTCTTTGCCATCACTCCCCGTCTGTAAGGTCGATGTGCGCCGTGTCTCCGAAGCTGTCGGCGAGTTCAAGCAGGAAAGCCATCGTAGACGAGGTGTTCGGGACCTTGCGGTTGACCGCTTCGTCGATGAAGCGGGCGCGCATCAGATCCTTCGCCCGCGGGAACCGCCCGGCAAGCTCCTCCATCTCCCGGCTTGTCATACCGAGAGAGAAGCGGAACCCCGCCGCCGTCGCGACACATCCCTTTTCCCGGCAGTCTTCAAAATAAGCTTCGCAGGCGCGGAGCAGCCCCGTTTCGCTTTCGATATCTACGGTGCCGCCCGAAAATTCAATGTTCTCATTTTCCTTTGCCTTCATTCAATACCCCCTTTCGGGTTCGAAACAATTCAAATCGTCATATCAATACTACCATATAGTTCGAATCAATGCAAGCCTAAATGTTGCACAAACTTGAACTTAAGGCGGGGGTGGATTTCACAAAAGAGAAACCTCGGCGAAATCGAGCGTCCACGGAAAGCGGCTTTAAATCGTGGAACATAAGGCTGATACGCGCGATTCGTCAAAATTACGGGTTGCGCAAATCGGCGGCGGGGAAATCTGTTCGTTCATAATTAAAGTTTGCATCATGCGCAAAAGTTCTAAAAGGTTCGTAAAAATCGCCCCCCGAATTGCCGCCGGGGTCATGAAATCCACTTGACTGTTATCTCAAATTATGTTATAATATCCTGGAATGGATAGATAAACACGACGATAATTAACACAATTCCGAAAGGCAGATACAATGGCAGAAGAAAAACTTAATTTCACATCCGAAAGCGGGGAGATCAGCGTAACGACGCAGCACATCTTCCCGATAATCAAAAAATGGCTCTATTCAGATAAAGAAATATTCCTCCGCGAGCTGGTCTCAAACTCAAGCGACGCCGTTAACAAGCTCCGCCGCCTGATATCCTTGGGCGAAGCGAAGGATATTCCCGACGAGGGCTGGCGCATCGACGTCGTCTCCGACGAAAAGAACGGTACGCTTACGATTTCCGACAACGGTATCGGCATGACCGCCGACGAAGTCAAGAAATATATCGGGCAGATCGCCCTTTCCGGTGCGCTCGATTTCATCGAAAAATACGAAGCGGAAGGCGCCGATTCATCGAAAAGCGGCATCATCGGCCACTTCGGACTCGGATTCTATTCCGCGTTCATGGTCGCGGACAAGATTGACATAATTACCAAGTCCTGGCAGGACGCCCCCGCCGTCCGCTGGAGCTGCGGCGACGACGGAAAATACGAGATGTTCGACACCTTCCGCGCCGGTCGCGGCACCGACGTTATACTTTATGTATCCGAAGACGAGCGCGATTTCCTGAAAGAAACCAAAGTCCGGGAACTTCTCGACAAATACTGCGCTTTCATGCCGGTCGAGATATATTTTAAGACCGCCGACCACAAATGCGCCGAGCCGGAAAAGGACGAGGACGGAAATGAAAAGGAAGCGTCCCCCTGCTCCTGCGAAACCCCGGTAAACGACACCCATCCGCTCTGGATGAAGAACCCGTCGGAAATTACCGACGAGGAATATAAGGAATTCTACCGCAAGGTATTCGGTGACTGGAAAGAGCCGCTCTTCCACATTCACCTCAACGCCGACTACCCCTTAAATTTCCGCGGGATACTCTACTTCCCCCGCTTCAATACCGAAACCGACCGCCTCGAGGGGCAGATAAAGCTTTACTACAACCAGGTTTTCGTCGCAGACAATATAAAGGAAGTCATCCCCGAGTACCTGCTGATGCTCAAGGGAGTTCTCGACTGTCCCGAGCTGCCGCTCAACGTCAGCCGCTCATATCTGCAGAATTCCGGATATGTAACTAAGATTTCCAATCATATAACAAAAAAAATCACCGACAAGCTTTCCCAGATGTTCCGCGACGACCGCGAGAATTTCGAGAAGCTCTGGCCGGATATGAAGATATTCATTGAATACGGCTGCCTGCGCGACCGCAAGTTTTACGA
>JAAZGC010000324.1 GCA_012511425.1 Clostridiales bacterium
AAGCCTTCCCGGTTCATCATCAGCTCGGGAGGCATGCCGTCGGTCCTGACGACATCAATACCGAACACCCCGGCAAGCCTTGAAGCATACGAGGGATTTGTAAGTATATCCGAAAGGCTCACCATAACAGAATCGGCATAAAGCCCCCGGAGCGCCAGCTCATAGGCAAACTCTTCATCCGACATATAAGCCGGCGTTCTGCCCTGAATTCCGGTGATACCGAGTGCTGATAATCTGTCGAGAGTCGCAAACAGATCCTCACGAGTTCTGATATATTCTCTTAAAGTATACATCTGTACGCTTATCATCGGCGTACGGCTGTTATCCATAATAAATACCGCCCTTATGATTTTATATCCTATTATAACATTCAATACGGTTAAAATCAAGCGGTTTCCGCAATTTGCAGGATAAAAATATTGGGAACACTAAAATTACGAAAAAGTGAAATGAATGTAGCGCTTATCGGCAGGAATCTCAGCCATTCGATTTCACCGGAAATGCATCATGCTATCACTCCTTATACTTACGATATTAAGGAGCTTGAAAACGAATCGGAAGTCATAACATTTCTCGAACGTATGAAGGCCGGCGGCGATATTCTCAATATCAATGTTACGGTTCCTTATAAAAAAACGGTTATTCCGTATCTTGACAACATTTCCGAGACTGCCCGCAGCTGCGGCGCCGTCAATACAATTATCAGCCGCGGCGGAAATCTTCACGGCTTCAACACCGATCTTGCCGGGTTTATTGCGATGCTTAAGATATCCGAAATCGATGTCAGCGGCAAAAAGGTTTTAATATTGGGTTCGGGAGGGTCGTCGAAAACTGTCGCCGCAGCTCTCGGGATGCTCGGAGCATCGGAAATAATCGTTATTTCAAGAACCGGTGAAAACAATTATCTCAATCTAGATAAACATTTCAATGCGGATTTAATTATCAACACAACACCGGTAGGGATGTATCCGAACAACGGCGCCGGGCTTTATATTACCGAAGACGGGCAGCTTGCAGCTTTAAACAAAAGCAGCCTTCCCGAATTTCCTCTCGAGCGTTTCAGAAAACTGAAAGCCTGTGTCGACCTTATATATAATCCCTCGATAACTCCGTTTCTTCTGGATGCGGAGGAGCTTGGGATAAAAGCAATAAACGGATTTCAAATGCTTATCGCTCAGGCGATTCGCTCACGTGACATATTTCTGGATATTACCGAAGATGACGGCGAACCGTTTGATGCGGATGAATTTACTTACATCAAAGAACTTGCAGATGCTTTTGAAATCGATAGGGCTCATAGGCATGCCCGGCTGCGGAAAAACGAGCATCGGAAAAAAATAGCAAAACTCGCGAAACGGCGGTTTATCGACATCGATGATATGATTGAAAGCAAGACCGGGATGAAAATACCCGAAATATTTTCAAAACACGGCAAGAAAGCTTTTCGCGATATCGAAAGCGAATGCATTTCGGAAGCTTCAAAAGAAAGCAAGTGCGTTATCGCATACGGCGGAGGCTCTCCGCTCAGAAAGGAAAACAGAAGACTGATACGGCAGAACTCGACGTTAATCCTGCTTGAACGTCCGATACCGCTGCTTGCCCGCAAAAAAAGGCCGCTGACAGAAAAACTTACCGAAGCGGAAATGTTCCGGTTAAATCGGGCAAGACATCCTTATTTTAGAGCGGCCGCAGACATAACGGTATTCATTGACGGCGATGAGACTGTAAAAGAATCGACCGATCGCATTTTGAAGCTCCCGTGTTTCGAGGATTTGATATGAAAAAAGGCTCAAGAATACTCATACTAAACGGTCCGAATCTTAATCTTCTGGGCAGCAGAAATCCCGAAATATACGGCTGTACCGATTACTCAGAACTTGTCGAAATGATAGAACGCTGGGCTGCCGAACTCGGTTTTTCGGTTGACATACGACAGACAAATCACGAGGGGGATCTTGTTGATTGGATCGGCGCCGCGCCTGCTTCATTTGATGCGATAATTATAAATCCTGCGGCTTATACCCATACCAGCATCGCAATACTCGACGCACTTGACGCTGCCGCCTTGCCTGCCGTTGAAGTGCATATCTCCGATATATATTCAAGGGAAGAATTCCGGCGATTCAGCTTCGCCGGGCTTGCCTGCGAAGAACACTTCATCGGGTACGGCACAGACGGCTACCGCATGGCGCTCGATTATCTAAGCGAAAGAGTATAAACACGGCGAGTTTAATATCAAAATACTTATAAATGTTTTCAAAGAGGTGACTGTTATGAATCATTTTCTGCTGCAGATTTTTTCGGCGCTTCTCATTTTTTCCGTGGTGTTTGGATTTACTTCCTGCGGGGATAAACCCGTGGCTCCTGCGGAATCAATAGCCACAGACGAAGCCGCAGATACCGCACCGGCTGAAACCGAAAGTGCCATTCCCGATGCCGATCTCGGGGGTGAAAGCTTTACAATTCTGAATCTTCATTCCTATTGGGGGATGTATACCACAATCTGTCCCGAAGATCTGAACGGCGAGGTTCTTAATGATGCCGTTTATATGCGAAATCAGCGGCTTGAACAGGCCCTCAATTGCAAGATCATCGATACACGGACCGGAACCGAGGGCGACTACGCAAACAACCTCGACGGCAATAATGTAACCGGCAAAAAAGCGGTGCTCGCAGGTGATGACACCTATGATGTAATGTATCTTTCTCCCACCACGGTCGCAAACGAAATAGCGCAGGGATATTTTGTCAACCTTTACACTCTCGGCAATCTCCATCTTGATGCCGAATATTGGGACAGCGCTTATAACGAAGCTTCAAGAATCGGTGAGAACCTCTATTGTGCATCCGGAGATGCGCATCTTATGGGATATGACAGCTCGTGGTGTCTTTTCTTTAATGAAAATATGCTTGAAAAGTATGGTCTTGACATGCCATACGACATTGTTCGTCAAGGCAAATGGACAATTGACAGACTTTATGAATACTGCAGTGCGGTTGCAACTCTTAACGGTGATCAGTCTTACAAATGGAATCAGAACGGCAACTGCGTTTACGGTCTATCAGCACATACCGATTCACCGAATAAGCTTATTTTCGCCACCGGTGAAAAATATATACAGACCAACGAAGAAGGACTTCCGTATTTTTCTGCCGGTACCGAAAGATTTTATGATGTCTGCACAAAGATGGCAAAACTTTTCGGCACGGAAGGAATCACATTTAATGCGCATTGGGATGACTTCAATGCTGCGGAAGGCGGATATGTTTACGTATTCACATCAAATCGTTCCGCTTTTCTTACAGGAGAAATAAAAGCTGCTCAGCTGATGCGCGACATGGAAGATACCTTCGGGATGCTCCCTCTGCCGAAGTATGACGAGAATCAAAATGATTATCATACAACAATGATGGCCAACCTCTGCACAATGCTTATTCCCGTTACTAATTCAAGAACCGAAAACACGGCGCTTGTAATGGATTCCCTTGCATTGCTGTCTCATGAAGAAGTTATTCCTGTTTATTACGATTTCACAATTTCACAGAAAGGTCTTCGCAACGAAGACAGCATAGAAATGCTTAAGATAATGAAAGCTACAAGGGGAGTCGATATGGCGTTTGTATATGACTGGAACGCCGATCTCGTCACCGCATTAAAAGCAAAACTTATAAAAGGCAACTCCGATGTTGCTTCATTGATTGAAAAATACAGAACTCCGATTGAAGCAAAGATGCAAAAAATGATCGATCTTTATAACGGCTGAAACAAACAACACATACATTTAGTAATGAGGTGAAATCATGAAAATCCGATTGAGACTTATTTCTCTGCTGCTTCTTGCGGCAATGGTCTTATCCGCAGCATCCTGCGGAGGCACCGGCGGAGACGGCAAAGCACCTAATGACGCAAATGAAAACGAAACTACCGCCGCAGAAACCACCACTTCCGAAGTTGATGCAAGGCTCGCGCTGCCGGACAATCTTCCGGAGAAAGACTACGGAGGTTATACCTTCCGAATTGCCGGACGGACGAGAGGCGATTTTGTACAGGAAATCGGAGCCGATATGGAGGAATCCGGCGATGTTATCGAAGATGCTATCTACAAGCGCAACCAGGACGTTATGGAACGCTTCAACATCAAGATTGCCGGCGTATATTACGATACTCCGCAAGATCAGGTGCGCAAATCGGTAATGGCGGGTGATGACGAATTCGATCTGCTTCTGGGACAGGTAATCGAAGTAGGCTCAACAGTTACCGACAACAATTACCTTAACTGGTATGATATGCCTTTTATCGATCTCGATCAGCCCTGGTATATCGGCAACGCGAAAGACGCTCTGTCAATCAAGAATAAGGCCTATATGATGGCAGGAGAGTATTGTCTTTCAATTCTGCGCTTTACCTACTGTATGTACTTCAACAAGATGCTTGTTGAAAGCTACGGTGTTGAAAATCCTTATACGACCGTTCAGGAAGGCAGATGGACTCTTGATCAGCTTTCCGAAACGATTAAAGACGTTTACAGCGACGTAAACGGCGACGGAATCAAAGGAAGCGAAGACTTATACGGCCTTGTCAGCGACTATTATTCCGCAACTATCACTTATCAATATGCTTTTGACAACCCGGTAATGACGAAAGACGAAGACGGTGTGCCGGAAGTCAACTTCAACACGCCCAAAACTATTGCAATTGTCGAAAAGATTAATGATTTCGCATGGAATAATAACGGTGCTCATTTCGGCGACTGGAACGTATACGCTGATATATGGCAGAATAACCGCACAATGTATTTAAACGGATTGTTTTCTTCAGCGCTGAATTATCGTGCCATGGAAACCGATTTCGGCATAATACCTTATCCGAAATATGATGAAACTCAGTCGAATTACTATTCGATGTCCGACGGTGCTCATACAATTATGGCTATTCCGAAAACCATAACCGATATTGAGCGCAACTCAATTATTATCGAAGCTCTGAACGCCGAATCATACAAGCAGGTCATTCCGGCTTATTACGAAATAGCTCTTAAGGTTAAATACAGCCGAGATGAAGAGTCGGTTGCAGTTCTTGATATGCTGCTTGACGGCCGCACATTCGACTTCGGTTATGTATATGACGGATGGAAAGGTTATGCCTTTATTCTGCAAGATCTCATATCCGCAAAAAAGAGCGACTTTGCTTCCGCTTATGCTTCTAGAGAGAAATCGGCCGATAAGTATTATGCCTCAATTATCGATATGTATTTGGAGCTTGACGGTTAAATTTTAACCACGGCGCCGCGGGAAAACCGCGGCGTTTTTTATTTGCCCGTATTATAACGAATAAAAGTTTTTTTGTATATGGTTTTTACTTAAAACCACATGGAAAGGATTTTACTTCCGCTTTGTTTAAGATGAAACAAGGTCGTTTTAATTCATTATATCAGGTATAAATATTATTTATATGTATTATTATACTATATTTAATGCAAATTTATTGACATCCGGGATTTTTAGGTTTATAATATGGTCAGCGAAATAAACTCCACATTATTCAACATCTACGGAGGATTATTACGATAAAGAAACTCGCACTTCTGACAGCAGCGCTGATGCTTGTTGCTGCTCTCCTCTCGATCTCCCTGTACGCTTATGACGATGTTCAGCTTGTCGGAACCGACACGCCGCCGACCATCGACGCAAATCTCGACGACAGCTACATGAAGCTTCATGACTTCTACGGTCCTGATGTAACCCAGTGGTATGACACAAACGACACTGACCACAAAGCAAAAGGCGAAGCCTGGGCTACCTGGGATAAGGACAATTTCTACTGCTTCTTCAAAGTAGCTGAACCCGGTTATGCACCGGAAAACGGCGCCGGCGAAACCCCCGCTTCAACCTACTCTTCCATGTACCTTGCTCTGCTCGCCACCGAGCCGGTAGACAATCTTCCTCAGGACTCCTACCATGTAATGCAGGCATGCATTAACCGTTCTGCCGATGATACTCTTGAATGGTTCTACACCGGTTCCGTTCCGGAAGAATTCAGAGATAACTCCGCCAACTATGCGATTTATCCGGAATGCCCCTTTTAATTCGACAGCAAGCATGTAGACGGATATACCTATTATGAATGGGCTATGCCTTGGGGTCAGATCGACCGTACCGGAAACATCAAGTTTACCGAAGGCCACAAATGGTTCTTCAACTATATCATCACCTGGGGTGATGAAGACGGCGCTTTCCCGATAGTACAGTACGGTCAGGGTCTTATGAACGACGTATATGACATGGG
>JAAZGC010000325.1 GCA_012511425.1 Clostridiales bacterium
GATATGTTCGGCTACCCTGAAAGTATTGAGATGTTCAAAAAGTTCCATGACACCGCAGTTGAATCTTTTGGTCTTTACGACCGCGCTGTTATGTTCGGATTTTCACGCGGCGCTCTCTACGCTTTTAATTTTGCGGCAAAGTATCCGGATCTTGTTTCTGCGCTATATCTTGATGCTCCGGTTCTTGATATTCGTTCCTGGCCGGGCGGTATAGGTTCGGCAAAAACCAGTCCCAAGGAATGGAAAGAATGCATGAAATGGTATGGACTGAGTGACGAAACTGCGATGATGTTCCGAGATAATCCGCTCGACAAAGCTGAGACCGTGGCAAAAGCCGGAATACCGCTCATCATGGTTATCGGCGACGCCGACACCGATGTTCCGCCGTCCGAAAACGCCAATATCATGGACAAACGCTTCCGCTCTTTCGGCGGTAAAGTCGAAATGATAACAAAACCCGGATGTGCTCATCATCCGCATTCGCTGAAAGATCCTTCTCCGATCGTCAGATTCATTGAGAAATACGCTCTCTGATTTTATTGCATATGGATACCCTCATCGAGCTTCTGGATGCAAGACCGGCAGATAATGTCCTGGCTCCACAGACATTTTTTCCGAAAAGACTGATATATCTCTGCGGACTCAATACCGGCGGCGCAATTATAAAAGGCATAAGGTCATTTATCAAAAGAAGACTTCCCGAATGTTCCGTTATTTTTCTTTCCGCCGATATGGACGACCAGAAAGCTGTATATAATAAACTGAATCGAATTTTCCGAGTTACCGGCGGAGGGACGATCGATATAACGGGTGGCGGAGAAGCTGCCGCTTTTGCCGCAGGCATGCTCTGCGCCGAATATCGGGTTCCGGTGATTTCTTATGACTTTGATAAGCGCTGCTATAAAAATGTTAAATACGCCAACTTCATCCGTGAAGACCTGCCGAGACCTACGATTACAATACCCGAACTCTTTGAAATAGCGGGCGCAAGGGTTGACGGCTACGGAAGGATTTCCCCCGATGAAATCGCCGGATGGACAGAAAAGATCAAAGCAGTTTGGGAAATATTTTTGCAGCATGTATCGGGCTGGACGCGATTTACAGCCTGGCTTCAAGCCGCCTGTGTATCCGCAAAAGATGCCGGTTATCCGGATAGCATCCGTTACCCGGCTTCGGTAAGACGGACGGGAAAAGAAAAGCTGCAGGCGAATATCCGAATCCTGCGAAAGCTCAGCTCAGCCGGAATTATCAGGAATTTTAAATACAAAAAGCCAATGATATCCTTTTTGTTCCCCGACGCGAAACTGCCGATTCTGCTTTGTGACGCCGGAGTATGGCTTGAACTGATCTGCTGGGTCTGCTGCCGGGAAGCTGGCTTTTTTGACGACTGCGCCGCTTCAGTTATAGTAAACTGGATGGCTCACGAAGCAGACAAATCAGGCACTACCTACAATGAGATCGACTGTGTTGCCGTCAGATGGCCGAAATCGCTGTTCATATCCTGCAAGCTGAGCATTCCTTCGGCATCTGCGCTTAACGAGATACGCACCTTGTCGACCCGTTTCGGCGGTTGCGATACCACCGCTGTGCTTATGACAATGGGGGATGCTTCTTCCGAGCCTTATTTCAGCCAGCGCGCCGCAGATCTGGGAATAAGGGTTATTGATTTCAAAACGCTTAAATATGCCGATCAGGGAATGCTTTCCGCACTTTTAAAATCAATTATCAGCGAAAATTGATTGTTCTTTCCTGCAAGGGATACACCTTAGATACAATATTCGCTTGACTTTAAGTCAGAATTGTATTATTATATTATTGTTTAAAATTTATTTGGGAGATTTTATTATGGCTAAATTCAGAAATATCGCTGTTCTTACAACCGGCGGCGATGCCCCCGGCATGAACACTCTTGTTCGTTCGGTTGCACGTTCCGCACTTGAGCAGGGAGTCGAAGTTTACGGTGTTTATGAAGGTTTTCAGGGTTTAATGGATGACCAGCCCGCAGA
>JAAZGC010000326.1 GCA_012511425.1 Clostridiales bacterium
AGCGCAGCCGATCTGGAAAAGAAGTATAAGGAACTGAAGGAAGAGCTTTTCAACCTCCGTTTCCAGCATTCCATCAATCAGCTCGACAACCCGCACAAGATAAGCGATACCAAAAAAGATATAGCCCGCGTTCTGACCGTCCTCACCGAAAAGAAAAACGCGGCGCAGTCAGCCGACAAGAAAAACGCATAAGCGCAGGAGAGGAATAAGTCATGGAAGAAAAGAATATGAATACTGTGACCCGCCCGATGCGCAAGACCCGTGTCGGCACGGTAGTCTCCGACAAGATGGACAAGACAATCGTTGTTGCGATAATTGACAACGTCGTTCATCCCCTTTACAAGAAGGTCGTCAAACGCACCACTAAAATTCACGCTCACGACGAGAACAACGAGTGCGGCATCGGAGACAGAGTCGAGATTATGGAAACCAGGCCCCTGTCGAGAACCAAAAGATGGCGGCTTGTACGGATAATCGAGAAAGCGAAATGATTATCAGGGACGGAGGGGGCAAGAACCCTTTCCGAACCGGCTGAGCCGGGACATTTGTTTCCCGGAAAAGGCACGCGCGGCGCGGTTGTTGACCGGAGCCGGATGAGCCGAAATCAGCCTTCCCTGTAATATTAGGAGGACAACGAACGTGATTCAAACGCAATCATATATGAAAGTGGCGGACAATTCCGGCGCGAGGGAACTGATGTGTATCCGTGTCCTCGGCGGAACCCGCCGCCGCTATGCCAATGTCGGCGACGTCGTGGTATGCGCCGTCAAAAAATCGGTACCCGGCGGTCAGGTAAAGCAGGGACAGGTAGTCAGGGCGGTAATAGTCCGCACCAAAAAAGGCGTCAAGCGCGCCGACGGCTCCTGCGTCCGCTTCGACGAGAACGCCGCAGTAATAATCGAAAACGATAAGAACCCCACCGGCACCCGTATCTTCGGGCCTGTCGCCAGAGAGCTCCGCGATAAAGAATTCACAAAGATCCTTTCGCTGGCTCCCGAAGTGCTGTGAGGAGGACAACCGAATAACATGAACACTCTTCATATCAAAAAGGACGATAACGTAATCGTCATCTCCGGCGATGACAAGGGCAAAAGAGGAAAGGTGCTTGAAGTCTCCCCCTCTGAGGGCAAAGTCATTGTCGAGGGAATCAATAAAGTAAAGAAACATGTAAAACCCCGCCGTCAGGGCGAAGCCGGCGGCATCATCGATGTCGACGGACCCATCTATGCTTGCAAGGTCAACCTTTACTGCTCAAAGTGCGGCAAAGGCGTCCGCGTGAAGATTAAGATGGACGGGGACAAAAAGATCAGAGTCTGCGCCAAATGCGGCGAGAAGCTTTGATCTGCGCTTCGAATCAGGAGGAAAATAACAATGGCAGATAAAACGGAAGGCCGGCCGACCAAGAAGGCCGGCGCACCCGATAACAAAGCCGCCGCCCCGAAGGCAGAAAAAACAGCAAAGGCAGCGGCTCCGGCCGAAGTCCCCACTCCCCCGAGACTTAAGGACTTTTATAATTCCGAAGTTGCCCCGGCGCTCATGAAGAAATATGACTACAAGAGCCCGATGCAGATCCCGAAGTTCGTAAAAGTCGTCGTCAACGTCGGCGTAAACGAAGCCCGCGAAAATGCGAAAGCCATCGATGTGGTTATCAACGACATCACACAGATCACCGGCCAGAAGGCTGTCGCAACCACCGCCAAAAAGTCGGTGGCGAACTTCAAGCTCCGCGAAGGAATGAAGATCGGCGTTAAGGTCACCCTCCGCGGCGACCGCATGTACGAATTCATCGACAGACTCTTCAACTTCTCGCTGCCGCGGGTACGTGACTTCAGAGGCATCAACCCCAACGGCTTCGACGGACGCGGCAACTACTCCCTGGGACTTCGCGAACAGCTTATATTCCCGGAAATCGTGTACGATAAGATCGATAAGGTCAGAGGTATGGACATTGCCTTTGTGACCACCGCCCGCACCGATGAGGAAGCTCGCGACCTGATCACCATGATGGGCGCTCCGTTCGCTAAGTAATTAGGAGGATAAAAAAAGTGGCAAAGAAGGCAATGATATTAAAGCAGCAGAAAGAGCAGAAGTATTCAACCCGTGAATACACCCGCTGCAAGATCTGCGGCCGCCCGCACGGCTATCTCCGCAAATACGGCGTCTGCCGCATCTGCTTCAGAGAGCT